>NZ_JAKMSK010000005.1:0-119402 GCF_025772605.1 Campylobacter sp. CNRCH_2016_0050h
ATTGATACCTTTTTGGATTGCTTGTAAAGGGGATAGTAATTTTGAAGAAAAAAAGTAAATAGCAAAACATGAAATAAACAATATAATAATAGAAAAAATAATTTGCTTATATGCGTCTTTTAAAACCAACATTTCCAACTCATCTTGCTTTTGAGTTGCACAAGCAATATAGCTTACTTTAGCTTTTGAATTATCTATATTAGCGCAAATTCCAAATCTTTCTTCTTGTGTATCAACGCTTATATATTCAAATGTTTTATAATCTCCAAATTGCTGATGATATTTTTTTATCTCTTCTATACTTGGATGTTGAGTTAAGATTAGTGATTTATTATTTGATGCAAAAGGAATAGAGCTTGTTGTATCAAAAACAAAAACATTTCCTGGAAGTTTTTCAAAGGTCTTTTGCAAAGATGTTAGCAGTAAATCAACACCTAAAACACCTATCAACTTACCATTTTTCTTAATCGGGGTAGAATAAGTAAAACTAGGTAATTTTGTAACAGAATCTTCATAGACATCGCTTATAAACACTCCATCATTTGCAATAGCCCCTTTATACCAGTCTCTAGAAGTAGCATCGTAACTTGGATCATCATAAGAAGAAACTCCACCACCTCTTTTTCTAAAATTAACTCCTTTTTTATCAGAAACAGTATCGCTTACAAGCATAGTTCCATCGGGAAAACCAACATAGACAGCTAAAGTATTTGATCCATCTTTAAAAATTTTTAAATCATCTCCTAGTATTTGCTCCATAGAATCAAAATTTAAAACTTGATTTTTTCCCAAAGAATCAATGTATTTTTTTATGGCAAGTAAAATATCTATATAGCCATCAACATATCCTTCTACTTGAGTTTCTGTGATCAATAAATAATCTTCATTCGCTTGTTTACTGTTTGAAATTAAATTATTTCTACTAGAAACAAATGCCATTATAGTGATTATTGATAAAGCTAAAAAGACAATAACACCAACAACAATGGACAATTTATTTTTCACACTCATTTGTGTATTTACATTCATATATCTCCTTTTTTGTATTTAAATTGAAGTATTTTAGTAAATATATTTTATCAAAAAAATAATAAATTTTAATAAAAATTATATATTATGACAAAATATTTGTTTATTATTTAAAATAATACTCTGCTGGTTTAGTGAAGAAAAATTAGGTATATAAGCATAACCGCTGATAGGATTTATAACTATACATATATGCTGATCTTGTTTATTAGATAATCTTATAATGCAGTTATTATTAAAAGATGAGAGTTTATCATAAGGACGCATAGCATTTTTCAAAGGTGTATATAAGCGACCATAATCATCAAAAATTAAACGCGTACTTCCCTTGCAAGCACCTTCAAACAAAACTTTTGAAATACCATATGTTTTTTCTATATTATATTTTAAATTCGCCTTAGAATCATTTTGATTTATTACTCCGCTTTGTCCTGAGTTCATCAATAAGTTTGGATTAATTAAATCAACAGCTATTTCTCTGTCTTTATTAATCATGTTTTTACCTATATTTGCATTACCATCACCATTTTTATCTAAAAAAATAGTATAAGTTTGTTCATTATTTGTAGCTGACTTTGAGCGTATGAAATATAATTGCCATTTGGCTTTAAACCACTCTCGTTTAGCAATGTTAAATTCTTTTACTCTAAAATCATTTTGTATTAATGCTAAATGTCTTGTGTATTTAATATCATTTAAAATTTGTTCAGCCCCTAAACGCAAATAGTCAGGTTTGTAATAAAAATACCCCATAGAAAACAATAAAGACAGTATAATACAAACAAAAACTAGTTCTATTAAAGTAAAAGCTTGTTTCATTTTATATAATAATAAATTTTATGCTTACCTAAACTAACATATATCTTACTAGCTTTTTTACTAGAATGAAGTTCTAATTTACCTTTGGAAATACCATAAAATTTAAGTCTTAAAGCTAACTCTTTATCTTTAGTGAAAATATGTGTAAAATTTCTTTGTTTTAATTTTAAAGACAATTCTTTAGCAATATGATAATCATAAGCAAAATGTTTTTTTGGATCTTTTAATAAATAATAAAAACTTTGATTAAAAATAATACCAAGATAAAAAAATAGTAAAAAAACTAAAGAGCATTCTATAAAAATTTTATGTTTTAGGCGCAATTGTGGTATTCTTGAGCGATAAGAAGACATTAAATAACGAACTAATAATGGAGTACAAACTACACAAAAAGGTAAAAAGTCTTCTAAAAAAAGTTTTTGTCTTATAGAAAAAATCAAACAAAAAACAAAAGTAGTTGCACTAATAAACCATAAAAGAGGTTTATCATCTTGTAAAAGAATTCTATAAATAACATAAAAAAAATAAAGAAAAATTAAAGGTGAAAAGCAAGCCGCAAAAATACCTAAAGTATCTAAAAAATATCCTTTAGGTTTTCCACTTGCATCAAAACCATAAATACTCATTGCAATAGCAAATAAAATCAAAGAGCATGCAATAAGTAATTTATCTTTTTTATATATAGCAAAAAAGAAAAAAGATAAATATAAAATTACAAAATTTCCATCTACAAAAAGAACTAAAAAAAACAAGATATAAAATAAAAAGAATTTTTTATATTCAAACAGCACCAAAATCAAAAGCGTAAAAAATATTACTACGCTAGATTCATTGATAAGCAAAGCACTGGCTACACTACCAGGAAGCAATATAAAAAGCACAACAGAAATAAAAGCATCAAAAGAAGTTTTGGTGTATCTTAAAGCCAAAATATACAACAAAATACAACTTAAAGAATGCAACAAAACAAACGGAAGTCTTAATCCAAAATCATTTTGTCCAAGAAGAGTAGTACCAAATCTAGCAATCATAGCAATTAAGCTATGATCGTAAAAATAAATTTGTGCTTCATTATAGCTGATAGATAAAGTGCTTACACCATATAATAAAGCACAAAAATCAAAAAATAAAACGGCTAATAAATACCTTTTCATTTTTGATTAGTCAAGTTTTACAGGCCCATTACTTGCGTGAGATTGTAAAAATCTTAAAATTCTATCTTTTTCCGCATCAGTGATTTTAGCAAAACCTTGCATAGCAGATAAATATGCATCCCATTCTTCCATTAAATGTTCTTTTGGTTTATGTGCTGCGTGACAACTTGTGCAAGTATCATAATAAGTTAATTCTATCTCATCCCAAGCAAGAATTTCTTGATCGGTCAAATCTTTACTTTTAACTAAAAATTCCATTTCATTACTTGCATTTTTACCATTTAAAGTAAGTAAAAGATAAATTCCATCTTTGGTATAAGCAAGGCTTTTTGGATTTGACTCCACAACCTCACCTTTGACTTTAATTAAAGAGTATTCACCTTCTTCTTTTATAAGCTCCACTTTAGAGCCTTCATAAATTTGTCCTACTACTTTTTTACTAGCACTATCTAAAAGATCTACTTTTTCATTAAAAATAAACATATCTTTAGCAAACAAGGCACTAGCTAAAAAAGTTAATGTCAATATAATTTTCTTCATTTTAAGCTCCTATGATTTCTGGTGGTGTAGTTGAATTATAAGGTTTTATAACTTCTTTTAGCTTTTTAATACCCACTAAGCAAGTATTTACACTAGTTGCTTGAGCCATAGTTGAAGTTGGTCTTGAGCTTGTTAAAACATTTACATGACCTGCATTACATCTTGGCTTGCTATCGCTTACATCTTCAGGGTCATACCAAGCACCTTCTTGGATACTAACAACTCCTTCCATGATATTATCTGTTACAAAAGCACCTGCTAAAAGTGACCCACGATCATTATATACTTCTACAACTTCTCCGTGGGTAATACCAAGTTTTTTGGCATCATTTGTATTAATCATCACAGGTTCTCTACCTTGAATTTTATACAAATCTCTTACCCAAGTATTATCAAGCTGAGAATGCACTCTATATCTTGGATGTGGACTTACTAAATGGAAAGGAAATTTTTTAACTAATTCTTCATTACCCAGCCACTCTGCAGGCTCAAACCATGTTGGATGTGCTTTAAAATCATCTAAATTGTATTTTTCAAATTTTGGAGAATAAATTTGGATTTTTCCACTTTCTGTTGCAAGTTTATTTGCCACAGGATCGGCTCTAAATTCAGAGTGTCTTACAAAATTATAAGCTTCTTTTGGTGGTTCAAAATGGATAAAACCTTGTTTCCAAAAGTCAGCAAATTCCATATAATAAGGACAATCACTTCTTCCATAAAAACCTTCAAGCCATTGTTGTTTTGTTTTATTACCTGTAAATTTTTTATGCTCTCTCTCGCCAATTCTTTTTGCTAATTCTTCGAAAATATCATAGTCATTTCTACTTTCAAAATAAGGCTCAATTACTTTTTTCATAGCATAAACATAATCTTGAGAATAAGAGCCACCAAAGCTAATATCATCTCTTTCTAAAGTTGTAGTTGAAGGTAATACAATATCTGCCATTTTTGCCATAGGAGTCCACCAAGGCTCATGTACAATTAATGTATCAAGTGTTCTTAAAGCTTTGATAAGTTCATTTGTATTTGGATGATGACCCAATACAGAAGCACCCACTACATACATGAGTTTAATTTTAGGATAAGTGATTTCTTTACCTTTAAATTTAACTGTTTTACCTGGATTTAAAATAGCTTCTGAAACTCTACTTGCAGGAATATTAATATCAAGATTATTTTTACCTTGTGGTAAACCTACTGGTAATCTTACACCTGAAAATGCTTGACCACCACCTGAATAATGCATAGAAAAACCAAATCCACCACCAGGTAAGCCTACTTGACCTATCATTGAAGCTAAAACCATTAAAGTCCAATCGGCTTGCTCGCCATGGTGTGCTCTTTGCATAGCCCAGTTACCTGCTAAAAAGGTTCTATTTTTTACAAAAGTATCTGCTAATGCGGTAATAACTTTTTCTTCAACGCCGGTAATATTTGCAGCCCAAGCTGGAGTTTTATCAATACCATCAGTTTTTCCAAGCAAATAAGGTAAGAATTTGTCAAAACCATCAGTGTATTTTTCAATGAATTTTTTATCATATTTTCCACTTTTATATAAATAATTCATCATACCAAGCATTAAAGCAACATCAGTATTTGGACGAATCTTAATCCACTGGGCATTTAAAATTTCTGCTGTTTGAGTATATTGAGGATCAATAGTTATAAATTTAATTTTTGATTTGCTGTATTTTTTATAATAATCATCATTACCACGATTTGCAACTTTAAAATCAATTTGATTACATTTATAAAGATCAGCTCCCCATAAAACATAAACCTGAGTGTTTTCCAAAATAACTTCATGAGAAGTTTGTAAAGAATAAACTTCCAAATCTCCTACTATACTAGCATTTACTTTACCAGCAGCACCATTACTATACTCACCATCAGTACCAATATGGCCACCTAAAGCGGTATTAAAAAATCTTCCTGCTACTGAGTTACAATTGTGCAATAAACCTACATGTCCCCATGCACCATAACTTGCATTAAATAAATTTTCAATAGGGGTTTCTTTTAATTTTTCCAATACAAGCTCTAAAGCTTTCTCCCAACTTACTCTTACAAAAGGTTCTTTACCTCTTAATTTAGGTCTTTTTTTACCTTCTAAAAAGCTTTTTCTAACACAAGGATACTTTACCCTAGTGTCTGAATAAGTTCTATCGATAATGGCATCAGTTATTACTGAAGGATGTTTATCAGATTTTTGTGGAGTAACTTTTACTATTTTTCCTTCTGAATTTACTTCAGCCCAAAAAGCACCAAAGTGAGTTGCATGAGGAATTTTTTTAGTATCGTAAAATTTTGTTTGTGCTGCCATTAAAGGATTAACGGAAGCAACTGCTGAAGTTGCAGCAAGACCTTTTAAGAATTTTCTTCTTGTTAAACTCATGTTTGTCCTTCCTTTTAGTTTAGTATTTAATTATATTGTATTATTTATAGCTAATAATAAACTAAATTTTAATACTCCAGAAAAAATCAATCCATTCCTTAGCTTCTTTAATATAAAATTCAGGGATTAATAATGCTGAAGTTTTGTAAAAAACACTTGCTACTTTAAGCTCTAAATGAGGAAACTTTTGACTTAAGACTCTCTTAATTTCTATCATAGTTTCACCGCTATCTATGATATCATCTACCAAAAGAACTTTTTTATATGAACTAAGATCAGGAATATTAAAAATTTTAATCGTATCTAATTTTTGAGTATCTTCATAATGGATAGAATTTAAAGAAAATAAATTTCTATTACCCATACCTTCTGCTAAAAAATGGCCCAAAGTCATACCACCTCTTGCTATAGCAAGTAAAACATCGGGATTAAATTCCTCTTTTATTTTGCGCGTAAAAGGGATAATTTCTTTTTGAAATTCTTCATAAGCATAATAATACATAATCACTTCCTATAAAAATTGTAATAAAAATACCAATAATGAAATTGCACTTAAAATGATAATTCCGAGATTAATTTTATCAAATTCTTTTTGCATAATACGCATAAATAAATACGCAATAAAACCAAAAGCAAAACCTGTTGTAATAGAATAAGTCAGCGGCATCATAATAATAATAAAAAACGCACTCACAGCTATTGCTTTATCTTTAAAATTAATATTTGCAACTTCCATAAACATTAAAACTCCAACAAGAACCAATACAGGATAAATAGAATTTGCAGGAATAGCTTTAAATACCGGTAGTAAAAATAAAGTGAAAACAAAACATATAGCAGTAACTAAAGCTGTAAGACCTGTTCTACCGCCTGCTTCAACTCCCGCTGAACTCTCCACAAATGCCGTTACAGTAGAGGTGCCAACAACTGCTCCCATAGCTGAACTAACAGCATCTACTCCTAAAGTTTTTCCTAGTTTTTTATCACCTTGTTTTGGATCATCAAATATTTTTCCTCTTGAGCCTACGCCTGTGATTGTCCCTACGCTATCAAAAAGCTGAGTAACAAAAAAAGTAAGCACTATAGGAATCATACTAAGCTCTAAAGCTCCTTTAATATCAAGCTTACCAAATATTGCACTTAAGCCATTATCTCCGTTTATAACTGGCATCGACAAAAGTTGTTCTGGAAACTTAGCTCCATCAATACCAAAAATCCAAGCACACAAAGCACTTACAAAAACAGCTAAGATAAAAGCAGCTTTAATCCTCCAAGCCCAAAAAACAAAAACTAAAAACAAACCAAATAATCCAAAAAGTACTTTAGTGCTTGAAAAATCTCCCAAGCCTACTAAAGTTGCTTCGCTTTTGGTGATAATTCCCATTTGCACAAGTCCCATAAAAGCTATAAAAGTTCCAATACCCGCTGATATAGCTTTTCTTAGATCATTTGGTATGCTTTTTATAACCCAAATTCTAAAATTAGTAAAAGATAATAAAGTAAAAACAATACCTGATAAAAAAACAGCCCCCAAAGCACTTTGCCAAGGAATTTGATAAGTATTACACACGCTAAAAGTAAAATACGCATTTAATCCCATGCCTACACTCATAGCCACAGGAGTATTAGAAAAAAAAGCACTTAAAGTAGTAGCTATAATAGTTACCAAAGCGGTTGCTACGATTAAAGCTTCTAGTGGCATACCTGAATTGCTCATTATATTAGCATTAACCGGTATAATATAAATCATTGCTAAAAAGGTAGCAATACCTGCATAAATTTCAGTTTTTACATCGCTATTATGCTCTTTAAGTTTAAAAAAATCCATTTTAATCCTTAATAAATTTTTAGTTCATTATATAAACTATCTCGCTCTATTGCTATATAACCTGAACTTTGAATCATCTCTATGAAGGTTTTTAAACTTAAGCCATTTGAGCTTTTTGCTCCGCCTGCACTTTGTATGCTTTCTTTTTCTATGGTACCATCTAAATCATTTGCGCCAAAATCTTGAGCCACCATAGCTAAATTTATACCCATAGTTGCCCAATAAGCTTTGATATTTTTAATATTATCAAGCACTATTCTTGCTATAGCTAAAGTTTTTAAAATTTCCACCGAGCCAAGTGGCTTTTTACCTGTAATAAAACTATTATCTTGTTGCCAAACTAAAGGAATAAAAGCATTAAACCCACTTGTTTGATCTTGGAGATTTCTTAATCTTATCATGTGATTAATTCTATTTTCTCTACTTTCTATATGCCCAAATAACATAGTAGCATTACTTTGTTTACCTTTTTCATGCCAAAGTTTGTGAATTTTTAGCCAATTTTCACTACTTACCTTACCATGACAAATTCTTTTTCTAACTTCTTCATCAAAAATTTCAGCTCCACCACCTGGCATAGAATCAACACCATACTCAAGCATTTTTTCTATTACTTCTTCATAACTCATATCAAAAGCTCTACTTAAAAAATCAACCTCAGCAGCAGTTAGAGCTTTAATGTGTAAAAATGGATATTTTTCTTTAATCATTTTAAAAATTTCTAAATACCACTGCCATGATGTATTTTTATTGTGCGCTGAAACAATATGAATTTCTTTCGTATCTCTTAAAACTGTCTCATCAACTATTTTCATTATCTCTTCATGTGTCATAGTGTAAGGATTAGGATTTTTCCTATGTGCTGAAAAAGCACAAAATTTACAAGTATCTGCACATATATTTGTAGGATTAATATGTCGATTGATATTAAAATAAACCTTTTTGCCATGCAAATTAGTACGAATTTTTTGTGCATATTTAGCTAGAGTAAAAAGCTCTAAATCCCAAAGTTTATTAGCCTCTTCTTCGTTTAATCTTTCTTGATTTTCTAATTTTTCTATAATTGTTTGCATATTCTTACCATATTTTTAATTTTAAACTACAATTATAATTTTAACTTACTTAAAATTTAATACAAAGTATTTTTTGGTATGATTTTAACAAAAATTTAAAGCAAGGAATAATTTTCAAAAATGGATATGCAAAAAATTCAAAAATTAAAAAATTCTTTAAAAGACTATGAAGCATATTGTTCTAGACTTTTTTTAAAGCAAGGTTCTTTTAGCTTTTACCATTCTAAAGAGATTGATCGTTTTATAGAAGATATTTATGAGCTTGTTTTAAATGATTTTTTTGATGATTTTTTTCCACATAATGACAAAATTCCTTTTTGTATTATCGCCATTAAACAATATGCTAAAATGAATTTAAGCATAAAAGAAAATATTGATTTATTGCTTATTTATAAAGATATAAAAGCTTATAATATTAAGCCTTTAATGAAAGCATTTATCACTTCTTTAAACGATATTGGTTTAAGCATTAACTATCAAATTTGTGAAATAAATGGACTTTATAATATAGCTAAAAATGAGCTTAAACAAAATATTTTACAATATCGCTATATTAGCGGCTCTAAGATTTTATTTAAACAAATCAAAGAAAAAATTTTCCAAGCTCAAGATGAGTTAAAAGAAGAATTTGCTCTAAAAATCTTGCAAGAATTTAACCCTTATTATCAACCTTTAATCAAACAAGAATTTGATATTAATAAAAATTTTGGCGGTTTAGATGAGCAACTTAATATAGAAAATTTAAATATTTTATTTAAAGATTCTCCCAAAAATTATATGCTTAATTTTATCAATGAAAAAGAATTTAGCGAATTTAAGCTTGCGAGTGATTTTTTATTTTCACTTAAATGTGCAATGAATCTTTTAGAAGGTAAAAACACAAATTTATTTTTAATACAAAATTCACAAGAACTTGCTAACTTAATGCATAAAAAAGAAAAGAAAAATTTAGATCTTAAATCCATACTCATTCAAAAAGCAATGCAAAGTATGCAAATTTGTGGAATTTATACACATTTTTTAGCAAGGTGCATCCAGGAAAAACATTATAAAGAAAATAAACTTTATGAAATACAAGATAACTTTTTTACTCATTCAGATGAAAATGAAAATTTAAATTCAATACTCAATCGACTTTTAAAACTAGAAGATGAGGATTTTATTTTTGATATTAAACTAATTTTTGCATTAAAAAGAGCAAAAAATAATGATGAAAATTTGGAGTTATTTAAAGGTATATTAGAAAAAAAACATTCTTTTAGTATTTTAAAACTACTAAACAATGCAAATATTTTAAAAGATTTTTGCAAACCATTAATTCAAAGTAAATTTTTACTCGAAGAAGAAGGTATTTATAGTGCATTAGATAGAGCATTACTTTGCTTAAAATACTTTGAAGAAAAAGATTGCAAATTTGATAAAAAAACACTTCTAATAATAAAGCTTACCATACTTTTAAGTGCTATTCATGAAGAAAATGAAATTTCTTTAGCTAATATTTACAGAGCTTATGTTGGAAAATTCCAAGTTGATAATGAACTTTTAGATTTTGGCTTAAGATTATTTAAAAATTTCAATGCTTTTAAAGATATTATAGAAAAAGAAGATATTTATAATTCTACTATTGTATTAAATTTTATTTCCAAATTAAATGATACTCATACCCTAAAAACCTTACATCTTTTATCTTTTTGCAATGCTAAAGCTTTGGGTATAGAAAATCATTTTTATTATAAAAGTTTAGAAAGATTGTTTCAAAATGCACTAGAAGGTTTTGAGGATGAAAATTTAATTGATGAGAGTCAAAGAAGGGTAAAAAAAGAACAAACCCTAAAAAGAAGCAAGGCTTTTTTAGATCTTGATGAGCAAACTCAAAACAATATCACTCATATTAAATCTAATCTCTTTTTTATAAAAAATAGCTTTGAAAAAATTATTAAAATAACACAGATTGCGCAAAAAGAAAATTTTACTTTTTGGCTTGACAATCAAGATAATTTTACTCTAGAGCTTATAATGAATAGAAAAAATAATCTTGAAAATATACTCAACACTTTAAGTTCTTTAAATTTAGTCTTTATGAGTTTTTTTGAATTATTTGATGAAAAAGTTTATCTGAAATTTGAATATTCAGATATAGTAAGTGATAATCAAAAACAAAGTTTAGAAAATTTACTTAATTCTAAATTACATTTAAAAGTACAAAAAAAAGCAAAAAAACCAAACATTAAAAAAGATGAATTAAAATTAGACATGAATTATTCCAAAAGCTATGCCAAAATAACCTTAAACACAAAAGATCAAAAAGGTTTAATGGCTTATGTAATGGATGTGCTTGTAAGATATGATATTGTCTTAAGTGCAGCAAAAATTCAAACTATAAAAGAAAGAACGCGAAATGTTTTGATTTTGCATAAAAATGAAAGCTTGCAAGATCATAAAGATCAAATTCTTAAATCACTAATAAGCGAGTAAAAGATGTGTGGAATAGTAGGTTATATAGGAACTAAAGAAAAGAAAAAAATCATATTAGAAGGTTTAAAAGAGCTTGAATATAGAGGTTATGATAGCGCCGGTATAGCAGTAATGAAAGATGGAGAATTAGACTTTTTTAAAGCGGTTGGAAAATTAGAAAATTTAGCTAATAAGACTGCTAATTTTAATAGTGATGGATTTGGACTTGCTATAGGCCATACGCGTTGGGCAACCCATGGAAAACCAACTGAAATAAATGCGCATCCACATTTAGGACAATACTCTTGTGTAATACATAATGGAATCATAGAAAATTACCAAGAATTAAAAACAAAACTCACACAAGAAGGTATTAATTTTCTAAGTCAAACAGACACTGAAGTTATTGTACATTTATTTGAATATCATGCGAGTAATTTAGAGCCATTTGAAGCTTTTAAAAAGACTATAGCTGAACTAAAAGGTGCTTTTGCAATCTTACTTGTGAGTAAAAAAGATCCTAATACAATTTATTTTGCTAAAAATGCTGTACCACTCATCATCGGAAAAAATGGCGATGAAAATGAATATTATTTTGCATCAAGTGATGCACCTTTAGTTTCTTTAGTGGATAAAGTAGCTTATCTTGAAGATGGAGATTATGGATATGTTAATTTAAATGAATGCAAAATTTGTCATGATCAAGCTTGTATACAACCTACTTTTGTAGCTTTAAGTCAAGATAAAAGTTATGCTCAAAAAGATGGTTATAGATTTTTCATGGAAAAAGAAATTTATGAGCAAAGTAGAGTTTTAGGTGAAGTTTTAATGGGACGCTTGCAAAGTGAGCAGATTGTTTTTGAAGATATAGATGAAGTTCTTTTACAAAACATAGATGAAATCACACTTTGTGCTTGTGGTACAAGTTATCATGCAGCATTAAGTGGGGCTTATTTACTTGAAAGACTTGCAAAGATTAAAACTAAAGTTGAAGTAGCAAGTGAATTTAGATACAGAGAAGCCATTATAGGTAAAAATACTCTTTTTGTAGTAATCTCACAAAGTGGTGAAACAGCTGATACACTAGAAGCTTTAAAAATAGCAAAAACACAAGGAGTTAAAACTTTAGCAATATGTAATGTGGATAATTCTAACATCGTGCGTTTGGCTGATATATCTTTACTTACCAGAGCGGGCATTGAAAAAGGCGTAGCTTCAACTAAAGCATTTGCCACTCAAGTAGCAACTTTATGGATGCTTGCAATCTATCTTGCACAAAAAGCAAATTTAGATATGGGTAAAGAAATCAAAGCTCTAAGAAGTTTACCGAGTATAGTTAAAGTTGAACAAAACTTACATGAAAAAGTACATAGAATTTCAAAAAGATACCTACATGGCCATGGCTTTTTCTTTATAGGAAGAGATGTATTTTATCCATTAGCACTAGAAGGAGCTTTAAAACTTAAAGAAATTTCATACTTACATGCTGAAGGCTATCCGGCAGGAGAGATGAAACATGGACCTATTGCTCTAGCAGATAGTGAGCTTTTTACCGTTGCATTAATGCCGCAAAATTGTCTTTATGAAAAAACAAAATCAAATGTAGAAGAATTAGCTGCAAGGGATTCTACTTTACTTGCTATCTCTCCACTTGATTTTGATTTAAGTGATGATTTTATAAAAACTTCAAAACAAGAGCACTATATGTGCGAATTTTTCGAAATGATGGTAATCTTACAACTTCTAGCTTTAGAAGTTTCTATAAGACTTGGCAATGATGTGGATATGCCAAGAAATCTAGCAAAAAGTGTTACAGTAGAATAATATTTGTGTAGTTTTGAAAAAAACTACACCTTTCTTCAAAAATTTTATAAATACTTCTTAAATTATAAGCAAACTTTAGGGTTTATTTAGTTTAAATATCACAACTTATTTTATTACAAGGAAAGGCCATGGAATACAGAATCGAACACGATACTATGGGAGAGATAAAAGTTCCTAATGATAAATATTGGGGAGCACAAACTGAAAGAAGTTTTGAAAATTTTAAAATTGGTTGTGAAAAAATGCCAAAAGTTTTAATTTATGCTTTTGCAAATCTTAAAAAATCTTTGGCTTTAGTAAATAATAAACTTGGCAAATTAGATGATGTTAAAAAAAATGCTATCGTGCAAGCTTGCGATGAAATTGTAGCAGGAAAATTTGACGATAATTTCCCACTAGCAATATGGCAAACAGGTTCAGGCACTCAAAGCAATATGAATATGAATGAAGTTATAGCAAACCGTGCAACTGAAATTATGGGTGGAGATTTTAGAAAAGAAAAGCTTGTTCATCCAAATGATCATGTAAATATGAGTCAAAGTTCAAATGATACTTTTCCAACTGCTATGAGTATAGTTTCGGTAGAGCAAGTAGAGAAAAAACTTATCCCTGCTTTAGATGAGCTTATTGCAACTTTTGAAAAAAAAGTAAAAGAATTTGAAGGAATTATTAAAATAGGAAGAACTCACCTTCAAGATGCTACACCACTTACTCTAGCTCAAGAATTTAGCGGATATCTTTCTATGTTACTTCACTCAAAAGAGCAAATCATCACTTCTTTACCTACATTAAGAGAACTTGCAATAGGTGGGACAGCTGTTGGTACAGGATTGAATGCGCATCCAGAACTTAGTGAAAAAGTAAGCGAAGAATTAAGCAAGCTAATAGGCACTAAATTTGTTTCAAGTCCAAATAAATTCCATGCCCTAACAAGCCATGATGCAATTAATTTTACTCATGGGGCCATGAAAGGCTTAGCTGCAAATTTAATGAAAATAGCAAATGATATTAGATGGCTAGCAAGTGGTCCTAGATGTGGTCTTGGGGAATTAAACATACCTGAAAATGAGCCAGGAAGTTCTATCATGCCAGGCAAGGTTAATCCTACTCAATGCGAAGCTTTAACTATGGTTGCAGTGCAAGTTATGGGAAATGATGCAACTATTGGCTTTGCAGCAAGCCAAGGAAATTTCGAGCTTAATGTTTTCAAACCTGTGATTATTTATAACTTCTTGCAAAGCCTTGATTTATTAGCTGATGCTATGCATTCATTTAATATCCATTGTGCTGTTGGTATAGAGCCAAATAAAGAAAAAATAGATCATAATTTACATAATTCTTTAATGCTAGTAACTGCACTAAATCCACATATTGGCTATGAAAATGCAGCTAAAGTAGCAAAAAATGCTCATAAAAAAGGTATTTCTTTAAAAGAAAGTGCTATGGAACTTGGCTTAGTAAGCGAAGAAGACTTTGCTAAATTTGTAGATCCTACAAAAATGATAGGAGTAAAAAAATAATCAAAAGACTAGGAATAACCCTAGTCTTTTTAAGGATTTAGATGATTTATGAAAATGATTTTTTATTTATAGAAAAAGAAAATTCTCAAATTCCTTGGGTAAAAATTTTTACTAAAGAAAATTACAGAGAATTAAGTGATTGTCCAGCCTTTTTACAAAATATGCTTTTTCAGTATGTTTTAGCTTGTGAATTAAGCCTTAGAGAGTATTATAACCCAGAAAAAATCAACATAGCTTCCTTTGCAAACTATGTGCCAAGAGTGCATTTTCATGTTATGGCACGTTTTAAAAAAGATGGGTTTTTTCCTGAATGCATGTGGGGAAAACAACAAAGAGAAATTAAGGATTTAAAATTGCCTGATTTTGAAGGATTTGTATCAATTTTACTTAAAAAAATAAATAATATTCATGTTTAAAAAATTTATTAATTCTAGTTATCAAGTCCTATCACATCATCTACTTAGGATTATTTTAGTACAAAAATCATATAAGTTTAAAATATGAGAAAATCAAACTATAAGCTTGATAATAATTCATCTTTGTTTTTATAAAAGGTCAAATAACTTTTTTAAAACTCATGTTTTTATTAAAAACAGCAAATAAATTATTTAATATAATAAACTAAAATTTGAAAAAAGAAAGGTTTAAACTATGAAGCAATTGTTATTTTTACTTACACTTTGCTCATTTGCATTTTCCACACAATGTGAGATTAAAATAGAACGAATTCAAAAAGAAATAGCTTATGCTAAAAATTACAATCATCAAGAAAAAGCTTTAAGTTTAGAATTAGCCTTAAAAGAAGTTCAGGCAGATTGTGCAAAAGATCCTCTTTTTTATGATAAAAAATTAGAGGCCAAAAAACTTAAAGAGCAAGAGATAGAAAAAATCAAACAAGAGTTAAAAGAATTAAAAAAACAAAAAGATTATATGAGTAAAACAGAGTATAAAAATAAAAAACAAGCTTTAAAAGACAAAAAAGACAAAATCAAAAAAGAGATTAAAGAATACATCAACAAACTCTAATTTAATTCCAAATTTGCCACCATTTTTATTTTGTTGTTTTAATTTTTGCATTAAAATATTTTGATTTTTTAATGCAAACTCATTTTCTTCATCAAGCTTTGGTAATTCTTTGGTATATTCTAAAACTTGTTTACTCAATCATTTTATTAAAAAATTCTATAGCCTTTTGATAATCTTCCAAATTCTCAAAGTCACTTCTTAATCAAGAGCTAAATCAATATAAGTTTACAATTTTTTTAAGGCTTTTATTTTGCTTATCTAAAAGTATATAAACTCTAGCTCTGTTAAAATATACTAAATAATATATATTATCTAGTACATGGTTTTATGAAAGCCAAAAGTACTTCTTGAAATTTCAAACAATTAAATCCACAAAATGCTCTATTATGATAAGCTTCCAAAAACAATATGCTCGCTTAAAACTTCATCGCATTTTTCAAATTCTGAATTTTCAAAATATTCTTTAGCTAAATCTGATAACTCAGTAATTAAATTATCCAAATCTTAACCCTAGTTTTGATTTTCTTTATTTAAACTTTTCAAAAATTCTTCTATATTATATTTTGTTCTATAAGTTTCACTCATTAAGTGAATCAAAATATCTCCTAAATCAAGCACAGTCCATTCTTCACTACTTTCTATATTTAAAAACTCCTCACCCTTGCTTTTAAGATTAGTTTTTAAATCATCAATCAAAGAAAGCGCGTGTCTTTCCCCCATAGTAGTAGCAATCACTACAAATTTAACAAAATAATCCTTATCTTGCATATCAAAGCTTTCTATTAAATCTGCTTTTTTATCATCTAAAATCTGCACTATATTATTAATTCTTTCTTGCATTGTTTTCCTTTTGTTAAATATTTTTAAATTTAGAATAATAAAGCTTAACTTCTTCTTTGATTTGCTCACAAACTTGCGTTGTTTGTAAAGTTTGTCTTATAAAAGATGAAGAGATATTTACTTTAGTATCTAAAGTTTTAAAATGTTTTGGTATAAAAATACCATCTCTTTTAGCTACAACAAATTCTACCAAATTTTGCAATCTTTCAAATTCATGCCATTTTTCAAGACTTTGCAAATGATCAGCTCCTAAAATAAGATAAAATTTTGAAATTTCATATTGCTTATATAAAAATTCAACACTTTCTATACTAGGCACAGGTCTTTGCTTTTTTATTTCAAAATCACAAATTTCAACTTTTATTAAGCTTCCCCAAATTTCCTTGCACCATTTTAAGCGTCTTTGTTCATCTGCAGTAAATTCTTGTTTAAAAAGACTAATAAAAGTAGGCATAATAATGAGCTTATCAAGCTCTAAATTTTCTAATGCATTTAAGACTATAGCATTATGACCTAAATGAGGCGGATCAAAACTACCGCCAAAAAGTGCGATTTTCATTAAAATTTAACCTTTTTTTAGTAGAATTTTATCTACTTAATCATAAAAAGGAAATGAAAATGGCTGTAAAAGTTGCAATAAATGGCTTTGGACGCATTGGAAGATGTGTTGCAAGAATTATCATGAAACGCGATGATATAGAACTTGTAGCGATTAATGATACTACTGATATTGAACTCACAAAATATCTTTTTAAATACGACACCGTTCATGGGGTATATGATGGTAGTGTTGAAAATGAAAATGATGATTTAATAATTGATAATAAAAAAATAAAAGTTTTAAAAAGTAGAAATGTAGCAGATTTGGACTTTGCAAAATATGGCGCACAAATTGTTTTAGAGTGTACCGGTGCACACTTAACTATGGAAAAATGTCAAGGATTTTTAGATCATGGGGTGCAAAAAGTCATCATGAGTGCACCTGCAAAAGATAAAACTCCAACCTATGTTTTAGGAGTAAATGCACATGAATACAAAGGCGAAAATATCATCTCAAATGCAAGTTGTACCACCAACTGCCTAGGACCAATTTGTAGAGTTTTGCAAGATAATTTTGGCATAGAAAAAGGTTTAATGACTACTATACATGCTTACACCAATGGTCAAAGTATTATTGATGCAAAAGCAAGAGATAAAAGAAGATCACGCGCTGCTGCACAAAATATCATCCCTACTTCTACCGGTGCAGCAAAAGCTATGAAGCTTGTTATGCCTGAACTTGATGGAAAATTACATGGTCAAAGCATGCGTGTGCCTGTAGCTGATGTATCAACTGTAGATTTAACTGCAACTTTAAAGAAAAAAGTAAGTAAAGAAGAAATCAATGAAGCCTTTAGAAAAGCAGCTGCTAGTAATTTAAAAGGCATATTATTGGTAGATGATGAAGAAAGAGTTTCAAGTGATTTTATAACTTGCTCTTATGGTGCAATTGTAGCAAGTGATTTAACTCAAGTGATTTGTGATGATTTTGTTAAAGTGGTTGCTTGGTATGATAATGAATGGGGTTATTCTTCTCGTTTAGTAGATATGGCAGTATTTATAGCAAAGGCTTAAGATGAGTAGTATTTTATCGATTAAAGATATTGATCTTGCAAAGAAAAAAGTATTTATAAGATGTGATTTCAATGTTCCTCAAGATGAGTTTTTAAATATCACCGACGATCGTCGTATTCGCTCGGCCATCCCTACTATAAGGTATTGTTTAGATAATGGCTGTGCGGTTATTTTAGCTTCACATTTAGGGCGTCCAAAAGAAATAGCTTCAAAATACTCTTTAGAACCAGTTGCAAAAAGACTTGCACGCTTAATGACTAAAGAAGTCATCATGGCTAAAGATGTTATAGGTGAAGATGCAAAGAAAAAAGCTAGCGAATTAAAATCAAGTGAAATTTTGCTTTTAGAAAATTTACGCTTTGAAAAGGGTGAAACTAAGAATGATGAAAATTTAGCCAAAGAACTTGCTTCTATGGCTGATGTTTATATTAATGATGCTTTTGGGGTTTGTCATAGAGCCCATGCTAGCGTTGAAGCTATTACAAAATACTTTGATAATACAAACAAGGGTGCGGGATTTTTACTCCAAAAAGAAATTGAGTTTGCAAGCAATCTTATCAAACACCCTGCGCGTCCTTTTGTAGCCGTAGTAGGTGGTTCTAAAGTAAGTGGAAAATTACAAGCTTTGACTAACTTACTTCCAAAAGTAGATAAATTAATCATAGGTGGAGGTATGGCCTTTACTTTCTTAAAAGCTCAAGGTTATGATATAGGAAATTCTCTTTTAGAAGAAGATTTAATTGAAGAAGCAAATAAAATCTTACTCAAAGGTAAAAATCTAGGTGTAAAAATTTACCTTCCTGTGGATGTTACAGCAGCACAAACTTGCTCCCAAGAGGCAGTGATGAAATACACCCCTGTGCAAGAAATTCCTGCAGGTTGGATGGGACTTGATATAGGTCCTGCTAGCGTAAGATTATTTAAAGAGGCACTTTCTGATGCTCAAACTATATGGTGGAATGGGCCTATGGGGGTTTTTGAAATCGATAAATTCTCAAAAGGTAGCATTAAAATGAGCCATTATATTAGTGAATCTCACGCAACAACTGTAATAGGTGGTGGCGATACTGCTGATGTTGTAGCAAGAGCTGGTGATGCTGATGAGATGACTTTCATTTCAACTGGCGGTGGAGCATCATTAGAACTTATAGAAGGAAAAGAACTTCCTGGTGTAAAACCTTTGACTATAAAGGATAATGAATGATTTTTGCAGCAAATTTAAAGTGCAATCATACAAGATCGAGCTTTGAACTTTATGCTCAAGAATTAAATCAAAATTTAAACAAAGAAGATGAAATTTTCATCTTCCCACCTAGCATAGCTTTTTTAAAAGACAATTTTTCATTTCAGCAAGGCGCGCAGAATTTCTACCCTTGTGAAAATGGAGCCTATACCGGAGAAATTGGTAAAATTCACTTAGAAGAATTTAATATCAAAAGTGTTTTAATAGGTCATTCTGAAAGAAGAGCTTTAAATGAAAATGAAAGCTTTTTAAAAGCTAAATTTGATTTTGCAAAAAATCTTGATTTTAATATCATTTATTGTATAGGCGAAAGTTTAGAAACCAAAAATACTAATAAAAGCTTAGATTTTTTAAAAAAACAAATTGAAAATATTGATTTATCTTATAAAAAACTTATCATAGCATATGAGCCTATTTATTCTATAGGCACAGGAGTTAGTGCTAATCTTGATGATATTAATACCATACTTAATTTTTTAAGAGAATTTACTAACGCTAAGCTTTTATACGGTGGAAGTGTTAATCAAAACAATATTAAAGAAATTTGTGCTTTAAAAAATTGTGATGGAGTATTAATAGGTTCAGCCGCATTAAATGCAAATGATTTTTTAAATATGATACAAATAGCCAAAGGTTAAAAAATGTCTTTAAGCAATGAAGAATTAAAAAGCATATTAGAGCATAAAATTGCTCTATTAGAAAACTCGCATAAAGAAGAGAAAAATATCTCATTAGAAGCCGTAAATTCTATCATTAAAACTTTAGGTTTGCCAAATGATTTTAGCCCTTTAGCACATAGATATTTTCAACTTCACACCCCACCTAGTCTCATATGGCTTCATTTAAGTGAATGCACAGGGTGTAGTGAGAGTTTGCTTAGAACTTCATTGCCTGACTTTTTAGATCTGATTTTTGATTTCATTTCTTTAGAATATCATGAAACCTTTATGAGTGCAAGCGGATACCAGGCAGAATCGCATTTAGAAGAAGTTTTAGAAAAAAAAGATTTTCTTTTGGCCGTTGAAGGCGGGGTTTGTGCTATAGATCCTTTTTATCTAACTATAGGAGCACATGGTGAAAATGGATATGAAATTTTACAAAAATGTGCCAAAAATGCTAAAACAATCTTTGCTATGGGAACTTGCTCAAGCTATGGAGGAATTCAAGCTGCACATCCAAACCCTACCAAAAGCATAGGAATTTCTAAAGTCTTGGAAAAAAAAGTAATCAATATACCAGGTTGTCCTCCAAGTGATGTAAATATCATCGCAGCGCTTTGCTTTTATATATTATTTGAGCAAGACATGGCTTTAGATGAACAAAATAGACCTTTAGCTTTTTATGGTAAATGTTTGCATGATTTATGTGAAAGAAAAGCTAAATTTGAAGCAGGCAATTTTGCTCAAAGTTTTAACGATGAAAATATAAAACAAGGTTATTGTCTTTTTAAAGTAGGTTGTAAAGGACCTTATGCTTATAATAATTGCCCTAAGGTTAAATTTAACTCCAAAACCTCTTGGCCAGTAGCTGCAGGACATGGCTGTATTGCCTGTAGTGAAGAGAATTTTTGGGATGATTTTGGTTTTTATGAAAAACCTATGAGCAATGAATTTGCTTATAATGATTTTTCTATTATATTAGATGATAAAATAATTCATAATAGTTCTAACAATGAGCTTAATTCAGATAATATTTTACTAGATTTAGAAAGTGATACTAGTGGGATTTTTTATCAAAATGATACAAAGATTAATTTTTTAGATTTTAGTTTTGAAGCTAATCCTAAAGTTTTTTTAAATAATTTCGCAAAAACCAAAATGGCTATGACTTTAGTGCAAAATTACCAAGAGCAATTTAAAACATATTATGATTTTATACAAGAAAATTATAATAATAAAAACAAAATTAGTAATAATATCTTAGATTTATTTTATTTTATTTATCCATTTATTAGTGGAAAAAAATTAAACCATTTAGATGAGTTTTTAGATCTTGCTTTAGCTTATAAGTTCAAACATCCTAGCAAATTTGATTTTAAAACTACCATTAATGAACAAGCAAAGCTTGATGTTTCTAAGTCAATGCGTATGCCTTTGATTTATATTTTAGGTGGTTTAGATAAAGAAGCTATTGCTTTTGGATTGATTTTTTCTTTAAAAGAAAATTTAAAACAGGCTTTAAAAGCATGTAAAAATATACATAACAAAAAACAAATTTTAATACACTCAAATAATGAAAAAATACTAAAATTATTTTGGGATTTAACGAGTGTTTAAAGACTTAATGATAAAATATTTATCTCCCTAGTATTTGAAATTTGCAAAGCTTAAAAACTTTGCAAATTTATTTAAGATTTAGTTATTTTGACGATATAACTTTATCTTGATTTGAAAGGAACATTATGCAAATTTCTAGCTACAACTCTCAAAATTTTTCTATGGATATAAAAACAAAAAATGGCAATCATCTTTCTTTTTCTATGTACGATAAAAAAGAAGCAAAATTAGATAAAGATGGAAATTCAGCATCTTTGAGTTTAAGAAATCAATTTGGTTTTTCGTTTTCATATAGTGGCACAAAACTTTCACAAGAAGAAATTGAAGAAATTAAAGAAGCAGTAGCCAAAGTACAGCCTCAAATTGATGAATTTATGAAAAACTCAAGAGTAGGAACCTTAAAGCCAAAAGAGCTTATCACCACTGCGATGAAAATTGGCGATGCTCTGCCTATACCAAAAAATGAAGAGCACAAAAAAGCAACCTTGCATGAGTTATTTAATATTATGGATAAAAGTTTAAATAAAGAAATGACAAAAACTGATCTTGAAGATATTAAAAAACAGATTTTCCAAGATAGTGCTAAATTATTAGAAGAAATTTGGAAGCAATATAACAATCAAGAAAAGAAAAAAGAAGAAGAAAATAATAAAGAATTTGGATTTTACGCTTAAGAAGGAAAATAAATGCAAGTAAAAGATATTTTAAAAAGCATGCTAGAACTCCAGCAAAAATTAAATGATGATACTAATGGTATAGGATGGGAAAATGGCTATACCAAAGAAGGTAAATTAATTAGCTTTAGAAGATGCATTTATATGGAGTGTGCTGAACTTATTGATTCTTTTGCTTGGAAGCATTGGAAAAGTATACACACTCCTGCAAACTGGGATAATGTATGTATTGAAATAGTAGATATATGGCATTTTATCTTGAGTTTAATTTTAGAAGAATACAAAGAAAAACAAATTAATGATAAAAATTTCATAGCAGAAGAAGTTTCTTCTGTAAGTTTTTTTGATGATTTTTGCAAAGAAACTTCTAATCCAAATGAAGCAGATATTTATGGAATTTTAAATGATATTGAGCTTATTATCCATAAATGCAGTGGATTTGATTATGATTTAGGTGAGCTTTTAAGTGTCTATTTTATTCTAGCTAGAAAATGTGGCTTAAATTTCTTTAAACTTTACAAAACATATATTGGAAAAAATATTTTAAATCAATTCAGACAAGAAAATGGCTATAAAGAAGGCACATATAAAAAAACATGGAATGGTGTAGAAGATAATGAAGTTTTAAATCAAATTTTAAAAGAAACCTTAGATTATAAAGAAATTTACAAAAAACTTCAAAATTATTACGATGAATTAAAATGAATATTTTATATCTAAGCTTGCAAAATTTTTTTAGTAAACCTTTTTTAAAATTTTCTTTTTTGCCTTTTTTTGTTAGTTTGATTATTTTAGCCTTGCTTGTATTCTACACCTATGATATCTTTTTTTCTTATATTGAAGATGTCATTAGCGGAACTTTCATGGCTTGGTTTTTTAGCTTTTCCATAGTACAATTTTCACTTACATTTTTGAGTGCCATAGGTGGATTTTTCATAGTAGTTTTTGCCTCAGTATTTTTATCCATGCTAATTATTTCTTTTTTAACGCCTTATATAGTAAAAAAAATAAATCAAAAATACTACAACTATTTCATACAAAAAGAAGTAAATTCTTTAGAAGTTTTACTCAAAACATTTAAATTTATATTGACTTTTTGCGTATTATTTATAATCGCTACTTTTTTACTAATCATACCTTTTATAAGTATTGTGATTTATTATGGAGTTTTTTATTATTTATTTCATAAACTTTTACTCTTAGATGTATTAAGCAATGTCTTGGATAAAAATTCTTTTAATAATTTTTATAAGAACTCTTCACCTTTGAACTTTAAAATAAGTACTTTAATATTTTTTATTTTATCAAGCATTCCTTTACTTGGACTATTTTTACAAGTATTTTATGTAATTTTTTTAACTCATTTAAGTTACCAAAAGATCTTAAATTTAGAAGCTAAAAATAATGGATGAGAGAATTAAAAAATTCATTCATTCTCAAAAACTCTTAACCTTGAGCGTGCAAGATAATGATGAAATATATTGCGCAAGTTGCTATTATGCTTTTGATGATAAAAATCTTGCATTGATTTTTGCTAGCGAAGAACATACTAAACACATTCAGCTTTCTTATAAAAATCCAAAAGTAGGAGTTAATATAGCACTAGATACAAATATTATCAATCTTATTAAAGGAGTGCAAATTAAAGCTATTTTTAGAAAAGCTACCGCAGAACAAGAAAAAATATATTATGAAAAATTTCCCTTTGCAAAACTTGCAAAAGCTTGTATTTTTGCTCTAAATATACAATGGGCAAAATATACCGATAATAAAATTCTACTTTCTAAAAAATTAGAATTTTTTATTTAAAAATATCCTAAAAATATAATATTTTTTAATAAAAATTAATTTTTTTATAATTTTTTAAATATTTTTTTAATAAAATCATACAAACCATCATAATCATAAAGTCAAATATTGACTTTATCAAGGAGAAAAAATGCTCTCTTCTATTAAGAAATACCTACTAGGTAATTTTTCCAACAAAATAGCTTTCTTAGTTTGTATTTTTGTTGTAGTTTTACTATGTGTTTTAGGTTTTTTTAATTATGTTAAATCTAAATCCAATAGCCATACACTGTTAGTTCAGTTTCAACAAAAGGTTGCTTTTGATGTGAGTAAAAGATTTGATTTATACGCAAGCGATAGACGCAATGTGATCAATTCTTTAACAAAATACATCAAAGAAAATAAAAATAATCTAAATTCAACACAATATACTAGTTTATTAAATTCTATAGGAAATTCTTTGGGTTTTGATTTAACCTATGTGGGTTTTGAAGATGGAACTATATTTAGATCAAATGGCAATAATCAAACTCCAGAAAGTGGTTATGATCCTAGATCTAGAGGATGGTATAAAGAAGCCAAGGAAAAAAGAGAATTAATTGTCACAGATCCTTACATATCATCTAGTATGCAAAAACCAACCATTTCTTATGCTAGTCCTATTATAGACAATGGAAAAGTTATAGGTGTAGTTGCTGCTGATTATGATTTGAAAAAATTCTCAGAAGAAGTTTTGGCTATAGGTAAAACACCTTATTCACATGCTGCTGTTTTAGCTGATGATGGAACTTATCTTTTTCATACCGATTCTTCCAAAATCTTAACCTCAACTAATATTAGTAAAGATATTATTTCAAATTATTTTAAAACAACTGAAGGTGCAAACAAAGGTCTTTCTAGGGATATTTTCAAAATTCAAACTAAAGAAGAAGGGATCAAAGCTTTAATTTGTAATGGTAGTATCAATCCAAAATATACTATTTGCTCTATAGCTGATTATGATTTTTACAGCGATACAGCTAAACAAACATTGATGGAACAAATTATTATTTCCTTAATTGCTATTTTTATTACTTTGATTTTTATTAGAATAATCATTTCTTATAATCTTAAGCCAATTGCTATTATATCTTCAGGCTTGCATAATTTCTTTAACTATTTAAATCATAAAGACATTCATTCACACCCTATTAAACTAAAAACTCAAGATGAATTTGGAAAAATGGCTGATGAGATTAATGAAAATATTAATATTATCAAAGAGGCTTTAAGTAAAGATGCAAAAGCTATTGAAGAATCTGTAAATGTTGCTAGAAAAATAGAAACAGGTGAGCTTAATTTACACATTAGCTCTCATGCTAACAATCCACAAATTCAAGAACTCATAGATGTTTTAAATAAAATGCTTGATACTTTACAACAAAAAATTGGTAATAATTTAAACGAAATTCAAGCGGTATTTGATAGTTATAAACAATTAGATTTTACTGCAGCTATTAATATCCCAAAAGGCGATGTTGAAAAAGCAATCAATGCCCTTGGGAATGAAATCAAAAACATGCTTTCAAAATCACTAAACCAAGGTGAGTTATTAAATCAAAAAGCTGAAGCACTCAAACAAAGTATGCATGAACTTACAAATGATGCCACACATCAAACCTCATCATTACAAGAAAGCGCAAGAGCTTTAGAGCAAATGAATTCAACTATGAGTGAAATTTCTATCAAAGCACAAGATGTAGTTAAACAAAGTAATGATATTAAAAGTGTTACCACTATGATTTCAGATATTGCTGATCAAATTAACCTACTTGCATTAAATGCAGCTATTGAAGCAGCTCGTGCAGGAGAACATGGTCGTGGCTTTGCTGTTGTTGCTGATGAAGTTAGAAATCTAGCAGAAAGAACTCAAAAGTCTTTAGGTGAGATTGAAGCTAATACTAATATCTTAGCCCAGTCTATAAATGATATGGGTGAAGCTATAAAGGAAGAAGCTAATGATATTAGCCAAATTAATGAGTCAGTGGCTACTATAGAAAAACTTACACAACAAAATTCTCAAACAGCAATACATACAAATGCTATTGCAAATGAAGTAGATTCTTTAGCACAAGATATATTAAGTGAAACAAAAAAAAGGAAATTTTAAAAGATGCCTTTTTGGCATCTAAATTTAAGAAAAAGAAGGTTTAATTTGTTCTAACCAAGCATCAATTCTACTTTCGGTTAAATCCTCATGGTTATCATTATCTAATGCAAGCCCTACAAATTTATCTCCTTCTACCGCATCACTTGATTCAAAAGTATAACCACCTGTAGAAACTGAACCTACTAAATTTGCACCTGCTGCTTTTAAAACCTGAGCAAGTTTTCCCATAGCACTACAATATGTATCTGAGTAGCTTTCACTATCTCCCATACCAAAAACTGCAACGGTTTTTCCACTAAGATTTAAAGCTGAAAAATCAAAACTATCCCAATCATCTTGAAAATCTCCACTTCCCCAAGTAGAAGTTCCGCAGATTAATTTATCATAAGAATTGATTTTTTCTGCATTAATATCTGCAATATTTAACACATCTGAAATTCCTAATTTTTGAGCGATCATATTTGCCGCACCTTCGGTATTTCCCATAGAGCTACCATAAATTACTGCTACTGACATTTAACATCTCCTTAAAATTTGATTATTAATAGTATAGGGAACTAATTTTAGCAAAGTTTTGTTATTTTCACATAAATTATGTCTTATTTCTTTATGTTGAGTAAAATTTTTATTTCTTGGATACACAATATAAAATATTTCAAAAACATTTTTTTTGATAATTTGCAAAGCTAAATTTATATCCTTTTTATTATCTTCAAAAAAAGAAGGCATAATAGCCATTTTATCATTGATAATAATGATATTTTCTTGAATATCTACCCTAGCCTTTACATTGCTTTTACAAATTTTATCATACACAAAAGACTCAAAAGCCACCTGTGGATCTAAGATAAAATTTGATGACATAAAAACATTTTGTATTAATCTAGCTAAAGCGTATTTTGGCATCTTTGCTTCAAGCTGTAATTTATTTAAATTTCCTTCTTTATATGCTTTGATGATTTTATGAGAATATGGACAAAATTGTTTTATTTTACTAAATTTAAAAACCCTTTCTGTGATCATATTTTGGATTTTTAACTCAAAAATATTTCTTAAACTAGTAGCTTTTTTTGCATAAATATAAGATATTTTTAGATCATTTTCCACCAAAGAATTATACAAATTCAAAAAAATAAAATTAATATTTTCTTGTTCTAAATCTCTAAATATTTTAGGTACCAAATCCTCTTTGTTATTAAAACCAAACATGTTATGCCTTCTTTGTACATTCATAAGTTTGATCAAGACCAAAAACCTTACAATATTCACAATATACACAACTCACACTGCGTTTAGCACAAACCAAAGGTATATTGCGTTTTTTTGCCTCTGTTTTAATTTTTTTCATGGTGTTGTGATTTAAAAAACTAGTAAGCATGACTATGCATTCAGTATTTTGTGGAATGGGTTTTCTATTTACCCTATTTTCATTTCTAGCATCCCAATGCTCTATACTTTTTGCGCCTAAATTTGTCAAAACTGCCTTAATTGGAGTAATTTCATCTGCACCTATAACCAAAACTGACATTGAGCTTTCCTTTTATAAAAATGATAATTGTTATTATAATTTATAAAAGATAAATTTTAACTGATACTCAATATCAATTTTTAAAATTATGTATTATAGGTTTGATCAAAAATATCTGCGTGCAAAATCTCTTCTAAAACCACTGTAGCATATGAACCTTTTTGCAAGAAAAATTCTAAAGTAAAATGAGCTTTTTCTTCATCATAATAACTTTTACAATCTTGCAAATAAGACCACATAAAGCGTCTTGAACCTTGCATTTTATCTTTAAACTCATATGCAAAAGAAAAAATCTCATCTTCTAATTTTTTAGCTAGACCTTCATTTGTTTCATAAGCTTTAGAGCCTATTAAAAGTCCCATAGAACTAATATCTTTTTGATTAAATCTTTCTACTTCACTTGGCAAATCTTCACATACAAAGCATTTACCAAAAGGATAATGCCCTAAAACTTCACCTTTTAAAAGCTTAAAAAACTGCTTTTGATTTTTTAAACTTTTGATTTCATCTTTATCTAAATCATAAATTTGTTTTATTTCTTTTTCACTAAAATCATTGATAAAATGTGATAATTCCACCCTTTTACTCAAATATCTGTTAAAAAGTTCGCTTTGAAAGGCAGAAATTAAAAATTCTTGTATTTTTTTATTTTTGATTTTTTTACCTTTTAAAATTTCTAGTCCTTGTAAAAAATTATCTTGAAATTTACCAAAACGCTGATATCCAAAATAATTAGCAAAACCTTGTTCTTGGATATTTTTGAAAGCTTGTTCTATTTTTAAAGCATCTACTTTTGAAACTTTTTTTAATCTTATAAAAAATGAATTTCCTTTTAAATGCCCTATTCTAAGTTTATTATCATGATAAAAACTTTCTAAAATTTTCATCTTATCATGTTTAAAATTTTTTAAGCCCTCTTCAAATTTTTTAGGCATAGAAATATATTGAAAAGTTAAGCCTTGTTTATCTTTTAAACCACTATAACCAAAATCTCTCATTTTAACACCGCTTTGCTCACTTAAAATTCTCAAAGCTTCACTGGTGCTTAGATCTTTTTTTTGTATATGTAAAATAAGATGTTCACCTTTACCACTAAATTCATACAAAGGCTTTTCTCTTACTACAAAATCATTACTATTTTTTGAAAAATACACATTTATCGGGCTGTGTTTTAAAGTATATAAGGGCTTAAAAATGATGTTCTCTTCCATAAAATTTATACCTTCCTGTTGTTGTTTTTGCAAAAATATTTAGTTTAATTCTATGTTTTTTAGCCATATTTTGTATAAATACTTTATGTTTTTTATCAAAAGCAAATAAAATTTCATACTCTTCTGCACTATTTAAGCTAAATTTATCTAATTTTTTAAGAAATTTTATACCAAGTTGATTTATAAAGAGCATTCTCGATAGATCCTTATTTAAACCATCTGAAATATCCATACTTACTCTGACTTTTTTTGCTATATCATAAAAAAATTTCTGCCTTAAATTTGGTTTTATAAAACGATGTTTAGAATGTAATTTTCCACCGCGAAATAGTATATTTAAACCTTTTAAACTCTCACCTAATTTCCCACTAAAAGCGAGCAAATCTCCCTTTTTTAAACCTTTTCTAAAAATAGCCCTTTTATTCACTTTAGAAATAATAGTTATACTAATATTAATTTTCCTATCTGCTATAGTATCTCCGCCTATAATTTGCACCCCAAATTCTTTTGCGCTATCTAGCAAGCCTTTTTGCAAAGCTTTAACTTGTTTCATTTCTAAACATTTTGGTAAAGAAAGCCCCAAAAGAGCGTATTTTGGTGTAGCATTCATAGCAATTGCATCAGAAATATTAACGAGCATAGCTTTTGCGCCAATTTGCTCTAAACTCATCCAAGATCGTTTAAAATGCACATCCTCACAAAATAAATCTTTAGAATAACAATATCCATCGATGATTGCTCCATCATCTCCGTTGATAGAATTTGCAAAAACATTTATAATAAATTTTTCTTTATCCATGTGAATATTTTATACAAAAAGCTTTTAATTTTATATAATAATCAAATTTTTATAAGTTTAAAATGTATATAATCAAAAATAATACCAAGGATAAAAAATGCAAATAACTTTAAGAATTTTTCGTTTTGATAAAGATAGTGATTATTTAGCTTATTATAAACCATATGTTTATGATAGTAAAAATTTTAAAAGTGTTTATGATATTTTAAGTCAGATTAAAAAAGATGATATATATTTTGATTTTGAAGAAAATCCAGAAAGTTGTATTAAAGTTAATCAAGTTACCATTAGACAAAGAAGAGATTTAAGTAATATTATTGAAAGATTTGGAAAAGAACTCATCATAGAACCACTCGATACTAAAAGAGCTATTAAAGACTTAATCATGGATAAGAGTGATTTTTTAGAAAAACTTGAGCTTTTTAAAGGACTTATTGACATACATGATATAGAGCTTTACAAGCAATATGACTTTTTATATTATACAAGCGAAGTAAGAGAATTTCTACCTGAATATCTAGGAGATAGTTTCTTTATATTTGCCTATAAAATGCTACTTAAATATCCAGAAAAAACTCCACAATTTTTAAAATTGATAGCAGATGAAGAAAAAGGAATTTATTATCATACTAAATTCAAAAATTTTATTTCATCTAATGAGCTTGACTATGAATCTTACATCAAAGAATTAAAAGTTATGCTTGTAAAATCAGGTCTTGCAAGAAGTATTTTTTAAGGAATTAAAATGTATAAAATTTATACCAATAGCAATAATGATTTATTTTGTTATTTTGATATTATCAAAAATGTCTTGGATACAGTCGGTGTTGAAAGCACATTATGTGAAAAACCTTTGGGTAAAAATTATTTTATTATTGACTATGATCCTAAAGATATTTTAGATGAATATTCTAGAATGATGGATGAGAATAATATCTTAGCTTGCGAATATAGCTCTTATGAAATTATGAGTAAAATCAATAAGATTAAATACGCTCCAGAGTTTTTTTTAAAATACTTAAAAACAGAACATATTAAATATTTTTTTGATAAATTTAACATAGGTGTATATCAAGGATTTTCCCATGCTAATTGCTCTTTAGAACTTGCTAAGATTCTTAAAGCAAATATAATTGATTTTGAAAGAAAATATAAGAGTTGTGGCTATGGGTTCTTAAGTTTAAATGCGCAATTAGCTTATAAAAGTGCAGCAGCAATCATTTTAGATGCTTATGATAGTGGTTGTGATTTTTTAGTTGTAGAAGATTTTTATTCTTTTTATATGTTTGATAAGTGTTCTAAAGAATTACAAGCAATTTCAAATAGAAATTTTGAAGATTTTTATATTTTAAGTTTTGCAGAGCTTGCAAATTTAGCTCTAGGTATAGTACCATACACTTTAAAAAAACACAAATTAAAAGTGAGTTTAGTCAATGAAAATCGCTCTTGAATGCAAGGATTTAATTTTAGAAAAAACTTTAGAAATTGCTTTAAAAGATTTTTTAGTTTTAAAAAAAGATTGTGATTTTTTAGTCTGTGATGAAAAAATCAACACACAAAAGCCACAATTTATCATCAACAAAAAATCAAATTTCTTAACTCACCCTTTTAACATAGAAGAGTTGCTATGTGCTTTAAATGATTTCAATGCAAGCTTGCAAAATATTGCCTATAAAATAGCAATGCGTGAGAAAAAAATTATGAATCAAAAATGTGAAGCCATTTTAGAACAACTACGCCAAGAAAGTCATGAAAAAATCGATGCAATATTTGATCTTTATAAAACAGAGTTAAAAAATCTTATCAAAGAAGAAAATAATAATGCATAAAACACAAGAATATCAAAGCGTAAGAGATTTTTTAAAAAATTACAAAGAGGATAAAAAAACAAGCTCAAAAAAACAAGCTCAAAAAATTTACACCACCATAGAAAGTGGAATTTATAAGGGTAAAAAAATTTTACTTCCTAGCCTAGATACCACAAGAAGCACTAAAAGCATAGTAAAATCATGTGTTTTTAATGTTTTGCGTTTTTCTTTACAAGATAAGGTTTTTATAGAGGCCTTTGGAGGAAGTGCTTTGATGGCATTAGAAGCAAGAAGCAATGGTTGTTTAAAAAGTTATGCCATAGAAAAAGATAAAAAGGCTTATGAAATAGCTTTAAAAAACGCTTCTGGTGTTGATCAAAATACTCTTTGTTTTAATGATGATACTTTTAAAAAAACTCCTCAAATTATTCAAAATTCCAAAGAAGATATTATTTTATATCTTGATCCTCCATTTGATATTAGAGAAGGTTTTTTTGATATTTATGAAAAAACTTTAAAATTGATAGAAAATATACAAAATTCAAATGTAAAAATCATTATCATAGAACACCACAGCACTTTTAAAACTCCAACTAAAATACAAGATTACGAAAAAACTAAAGAAAAAAAATTTGGCTCAACTACTCTAAGTTTTTACTCCTTTATATAAATTTGGAACTTTTTTTGCTTTAATTTTATGAAAATAGCATAGATTAAAGGAAGAATCGATGAGAATATTACTATTTTGCTTGGTATTAAATCTAAGCGTTTTTGCAGCTACTATTAAAGAACTTACTAATGTAGTAGGTGTTAGAGATAACCAACTTATAGGATATGGTTTGGTTGTTGGCTTAAACGGAAGTGGAGATGGTACAAGTAGTGAATTTACTCTACAATCTATTTCAAATATGCTTCAGGGTATGAATGTAAAAGTTAGCCCAGGTGATATAAAATCAAAAAATACAGCAGCAGTAATGGTAACAGCAAAGCTTCCTGCTTTTGCAAGAAGTGGGGATAAGCTTGATGTAAGTGTGGCTTCTTTAGGTGATGCAAAATCTTTACAAGGTGGAACCTTACTTATGACGGCTCTAAAAGGGGTTGATGGAGAGATTTATGCAGTAGCTCAAGGTTCATTAGCTATAGGTGGACTTAGCCCAAGACCGGGTGCAGCAGGAACACACTCAACCTCAGCAAATGTTATTAATGGCGCTGTGGTAGAAAGAGAAATTCCACAAAACTTTAGTCAAAGCGAAGATTTGATTTTAAGCTTAAAAGAAGCAGATTTTAAAACAGCTAATAATATAGAAAGAGTTTTAAATACTATTTTTGACACAGATATAGCAAAAGCTTTAGATTCTAGAACTATAAAATTAACAAAACCTGAAGAATTTTCTCATGTTGAATTTATGGCAAGAGTATTAGAACAAGATATAGCTTATACCCCAGAAAGCAAAGTAATCATTGATGAAAGAACAGGAACTATCGTTGCGGGAGTAAATATAGAAGTTGAACCTATATTAATTACTCATAAAGATATTACTATAAAAATCGATCCAAACAATACCGTAGCTTTAGGACAAAATGAAATCGATATGAAAGATGGTGGTATTTTAGACCCTGTATCTAATACTTTAAAAATCACAAACAATAAAACAACAGTAGCAAACATAGCTAGAATGTTAAATAAACTTGGAGCAGCACCAAATGATATCATAGCTATTATGCAAAATCTAAAAAGAGCTGGTGCAATCAGTGCTGAATTAGAGGTGATATGATGAGAGTTGATAATTATTTAGCGAGCAAAAATTACAGCAGTGAGCTTTATGAAAACATTACCAAGCATAATAATAGCTATAAGGCTGCTAAAAACTATGCAGATAGTGCTTTTAAAAATGATTTAACTCATATACAAGCATTAAATGATGAAGATAAAGCTTTAAAAGAACAAACCGATGCTTTTGAAGCTTTCTTAATCAAAAGTGTTTTGGATATTTCTTTAAAACAAGAAAATTCTTTATTTGGAAAAGATGCAAGTGATGAAATTTATTCATCTATGTATAATGATACTATGAGTAAAGCATTAAGTGGTGGTTTAGGTTTTTCAAAATTATTATTTGATTATTTAAAAGAAAGGCGTTAAGTTATTTTTTTAAGTGTCGATATGGTTCTTAGAGTTTTTCAATAGAACTGGAGGCTTAAAATGATAAACCCTATACATCAAAGCTATGTGGCTCAAGTTGCTACTAGCGATATAAATAAAACAGAAAACAAAGAAAATAACAAGGCAAAAGAAACTCAAAAGGTAGAAGAAAATAAGGCATCTTTTATTGCTTCACAAATAAAGAATGGCGAGTATAAAATAGACTTGCAAGCCACTTCAAAAGCAATAGTAGATTCTTTATTATAATTTTTATCCTTTTTTGGGTTAGTGCCTAAGAAAGGATAAAAAATGGTTAAACAACACTTAGACAAAACAAATTCTATTTTAGAAAAACTCATCAATCTTACTTTAGAAGATATAGCTCAAATTCAAGCTGCTAATCACCAACATGTTAGCAAAAGCGTAGAAGAAAAAACTAAACTTGTAAATGATTTTCAAATTGCTAAAAAAAATCTTGATAAGGCTTTAGTAGAACTTAGCAATCAAGGAAACAATAAGGGTTTAGACGAACTTTTAGATGATGAAGATAAAGAAAAACTTGCTCTTTTAAAGCAAAATTTAAACACCTTACATCAAAAAAATAAAGAATATGCTAAATTGGCTCTTATTATTAAAAATTTTTACGACAATCTTTTGAATACAATGTTTGAACAAAATGGAACAAATAATGCTTATGGGGATAATAAGACAATTCCAGATTCATTATTTAAGATCAATGTTTAAAGGCTAAGTCATGGGAATTTTTGATAGTTTATATACAGGGGTTAGTGGTATAAGAGCTGCTGAACTTCAAATCAATACTACAGGTAACAATATCTCTAATGCAAATGCAGTATTTTATACTAGACAAAGAGCGGTGCAAAGTTCAGGTATGTCTCTTGATAGAGGTGGCTTACACCTAGGAACAGGTACGCAAATTGATACTATTAAAAGATTGCATGATGAGCATTCTTATTATGAGCTAAAAAACGCCACTACTCAACAAAACTATACAAATTATTTAGGACAAATTTTACAAGAAGCAAGTCAAAGATTTCCTGATATGCAAGGAACTGGTATTTTACAAGATTATAAAAATTACTATGATGCGTGGAATAATTTTGCTTCCAACCCAAGCGATGGGGCAAGTAAAATAGATCTTGTTAATAGTGCAAACACATTAGCCCAGAACATACAAAAAACATTACAAGATCTTAGCAAAATGCAACAAACAGTTAATGAGCAAATTCAACAAACCGTAGATGAGATTAATAACATTGGTCAAGAAATTGCAAATATTAATAAACAACTTGAAAATGAAGAAGTTTTACCTACCGATAATGCAAATCAACTAAGAGACAAAAGAGATGAACTTGAACTTAGACTTTCAAAGTTAGTTAATGCTGTTGCTTGGAAAGGAACAAGCTCTCAAGATAGTACTTTAGAATCTACCATGACTGATTCTGGAAGATATTATGATTTAAGCATTCAAGGCTTTAGTATAGTAAATGGCTCTAGCTTTCACCCTTTAAAATTAGATAATAACAACCCTAATGGTTTTTATCAAATTTATTATGAAGTAAATGATGAAAACCGCTATGATTTAACAAGCAAAATTTCAGGTGGGCAGCTTGGTGCTCAACTTGATCTTAGAGGTAGAAATTATGATGGCAATCATGATACTTACAGCGATGGAAAATTACAAGAGTATAAAGATATGCTCAATACCTTTACAAAAACACTCATAACTCAAACTAATAATGTCTATGCTCAAGCAGCAACCGATAAAGTAAATTCAGATGATTTAAAAGGTTTAAAATCTGATACTTCTTTAATGAGTTATGATAAAAACATCCAAGCAGGAAGCTTTGACATCACAGTTTATGATGAAAAAGGTAATGCAGTAGCTACTAGAACTATAAAAATAGATGTCAATACCACTATAGAAGATGTTATTAAACAAATCAATGCAGATATTGATGATAATAAAAATGGTCAAAGTGGTGATGATTTAAATGATTATTTTCAAGCCTTTTATCATTATGATGGAAAAAGTGATAGCGGAAATTTCCAAATCAATGGCTTAAAAAAAGGTTATAAAATAGCTTTTAAAGACAATGGCACAAATTTCCCAGGTGCTTTAAATGTATCTTCATTTTTTAATGGTCAAGATGCAAGTAGCATTAATGTAAATTCAAGCATTAGAAATGATCCAAATAGCTTAAAAGCTAGTTCAAACGGAGTTGATGGAAATAACGATGTAGCTAATGCTATGTTGCAACTTCAAAATCAAAAAGTAAATTTTTATAATAAAGATGGTACAGTAGATACTATGACTTTAGATGGATATTATAGAAAATTTACAGGCCAAATTGCTTCAGATGCTGAAAGCAATGGTTTTGCGCATGCGACTAATATGACGGTATTTAATACAGCTTATGCAGAATACCAATCAAAAAGTGGTGTAAATACCAATGAAGAATTAGCAGCACTCATACAATATCAAGCAAGTTATGGCGCTGCAGCTAAAATCGTAACTACCGTTGATCAAATGCTTGAAACCTTACTTGGTTTAAAATCTTAATGCAAATTAAAGCTCTTTTAGATGAGGCAATTTTAAGCAAAAACACTCAAAAAGAGCTTTTTTCTCATCCTGATCCTTTGCAAATTGCAAGTGTTTATAAAGATGAAAATATAGCCTTGCTTTGTGCTTTATTTGCCTATGGGAATGCTAAAAATATTGTAAATTTTTTAAATAAACTTGATTTTTCCTTGCTTGAAAGAAACGATGAGATTATTAAAAAAGAATGCAAAAATCTAAAATACCGCTTTCAAAACTCTCAAGATATAGCTCAAATTTTCATCACACTCAAGCGCTTAAAAAATGAAGATAGTATAGAAAATATTTTTACCAAAACTTATCAAAAAGAGCAAAACATAACACAAGCAATAAAAGCTTTCATAGAAACAATTTACAAGCTTAATCCTTATAAAAGTTATGGTTATGAATTTTTCTTTTCAAAAGAATTTAACATTCCAAAAGGTCCTTTAAAAAGATACAATATGTATCTTAGGTGGATGGTAAGAAAAGATGAATTAGATTTAGGTTTGTTTAAAAATATAGACAAAAAAGATTTACTCATACCCTTAGATACTCATACTCATAAAGTTTCATTAAAACTTAAGCTTTTAAAGCGTAAGATTTATGATTTTAAAAGTGTTTTAGAACTTACGCAAAGTCTTAAAAAATTCGATCCTACTGATCCTATAAAATATGATTTTGCTCTATATAGAATCGGACAAAACAAGGAAAGCTTATGGAGCTTGAATTAACTTATTATGTGATTTTATTCTTTGTTGCTGCTTTTGCAGGTTGTGTTGATGCGATTGTAGGTGGTGGTGGGCTTATTACCATACCTGCTTTATTTGCTTGTGGTATTCCTCCTCATTTAGCCCTAGCTACTAATAAACTTCAAAGTACCTTTGGATCACTCACTGCGGTTTTAGCTTATAGAAAATCTATGCATATAGAAAAGATAGCTTTGGGAATTTTATTTACTGCTATTGGAGCTGCCATTGGAACTTATGCAGTCTTACTAATAGATCAAAATGCTGTTAAAATCATTGTATTAATTTGCCTTGTTTTAATCTTTTTTTACACTATTTTCAAGCCTGATTTAGGCCATGTATATAATAAAGCTAAAATGAGCACTACAAGCTTTCAAATCATCTTTGGCTTGCTACTTGGTTTTTATGATGGTTTTTTAGGACCTGGCACTGGATCTTTTTGGATTTTTGCTTGCGTGATATTTCTTGGTTTTAGCATGAAAAATGCAAGCATTAATACTAAAATCTTAAATTTTACTAGCAATGTAGTAGCTTTAGGGGTATTTTTATACTCTTATGAGGTACTTTGGAAAGTTGGTATTTTAATGGGTATAGGCCAAATTTTAGGTGCTTTTATAGGATCAAAACTAGTCTTAAAAACACAAGGAACTTTTATCAAAAAACTCTTTTTGATTATGGTTGCTTTAACTATAGCTAAGGTTGCTTATGATTATCTTGCTTAAATTTCTTGACTAATTTGCCACATAGGTAAAAATACACCCAAGGCTAAAACTAAAATCAAACTCGCCATAAAAATTGTCATCAAAGGCTCCAAAACACTCAAAAGCTTTTGAGTATAATTTTCTTTTTTTATACTCATAAAACAAAGCAAGCTCATAAGTACTTTCATCTAATTTAGAACTTTTTAAAGCTAAATTTAACATTCTTATCACAAAAGGCTCAAAAAGCTTTGTGTTAGAAAAAGCTTGAGCTAAATCAAGTCCTGATTCAAATGAAGTCTTTATAATAAACATTTTGTTTTTAAAGAATTGATTTTCTATACCCTCACAAGCAAGCTTAAAAGCTCTTTTTATATCCACCCCTGCTTTTAATAAATATGAAAAAATTAAGAAAAAACAAAATTTATCTTGATAAAATATTATTTTTCCAAAAATGGGAAAATAAAAAAGAATTCTATGAAAAAACAAAGACTTCCTAAAAAAATAAGTAAGTATTATAAAAAATCCTATATTTAATAAAATAATCATATAAAAATGACTAAAAAAATCAGCTATAATAAAAAGAATTTGAGTGATTTTTGGCAAATCCAATTCAAGTTGTAAAAATAAAGTTTTAAATTCAGGCAAAACTAAAGTTATAAGAATAAAAAAAGCAAAAATAATACACATAAAAACGAAAAGTGGATAAGCTATAGCCTTTTTTAACTGCTTAAAACTATGAAGATTTTTTTCTTTTAAACTAATAATAATATCAAGAGCCCTATGTAAATCTTCTCTGCCATCACAAATTTTTAAAATAGCACATTCTCTAGAATTTAAAATATCTTTAAAGGCTTCATTATAAGAACTTCCATTATTGAGTTTATTATAAATTGTATTAAAAATTTTAATATTTTGTTTTTCATAGCTTGATTTTAAAAATTCTAAAATTGCTTCCTGTAAGCTTAATCCTGCCTTTAAGATCATATTTAAATCCTTAAGAATGAGAATAAGCTCTTCTTCTTTGATTTTATGTTTTATCGGTTTGAAATATTCTTCAACACTAATAATATTTACAAATGACTTTAACGCAAAATTTCTAGCTTCACATAAATTTCTAGCCCTTATTATATATTGTTTTTGCTCTTTATTTAATACATAAAAAATAACAAATTTTTTCAAAAACTAATCTTTCTTAACTCATCTATACTTGTTAAGCCAAGTTTTGCCTTTTCTAAAGCATCCATACCTAAAGTCAAAAAACCTTTTTTTAAAGCGTATGCTGAAATATTTTCATAATTTTCATTATTTTCTATCATATTTTTTAAATTATGATCTAAAAATAAAAATTCAGCTACCATCAAACGCCCTTTATATCCACTATACATACACTCAACACAACCTTTTGCTTTGTAAAATTTTCCTTCAAAAACTTGATTTTGAAAGTAAAATTTTTCCTTGTTAGGTTCTTTACATTCACATAGTTTTCTTACTAATCGTTGAGCTATAATTAAATTAAGAGAATGAGCTATTAAGTATTCTCTTGCACCCATATGCTTCATTCTAAAAATAGCTTCTATAGCGCCATTAGTGTGTAGGGTACTTAAAACTAAATGTCCGCTTAAAGAAGCTTTTAAAACTATATCCAAACTATCCTCATCTCTAATTTCACCTATCATAATCACATCAGGATCGTGTCTTAAAACTGCTCTTAAAGCTTTGTGAAAATCAAATCCGGCTTTAGAATTTAAAAGAATTTGTTGAGCATATTTAAGTTTATATTCTATAGGATCTTCTAGAGTGATGATTTTTTTACTTTGTTCAATTTCATTTAAAATAGCATGCATAAAAGTACTTTTACCACTCCCTGTTGGCCCACAAAACAAAATCAGACCATAAGGTGCATTCGTGTATATTTTCAGCTGAATTAAATTTTCTTCTTTGATAAAAAGTTTATCAAGTTTTAAAACATATCCATCTTGTTTTAAAATTCTAAACACTATGCTTTGTCCAAATAATAAAGGCATAATTGAAACTCTAAAATCATATTTTTGCTCTAAAATGATTTTAGAAAAACTCCCATCTTGAGCTTGTCTTTGTTCAGCTACATTAAGCAAAGCAATAATTTTTACATGCATCAATAAGGCTTGGTATGATTTTGCATCAAAACTATGTATATATTTTAACTCTCCATCTATTCTAAATCTTACATATACTTCATTTTCTAAAGGCTCTAAATGGATATCACTTGCTCTTAAAAAACAAGCATAAGTTAAAATTAAATTCAAAAACTGCTCTAATAAAAATTCATCTTTATTTTCATCACTTTTCAAACTAAGCTCTAATCTATTAAGATGATTTTGAAATTTAATTAAAAATTTAACCCTTTCTAGCAAAAATTCAAATTGCGTAAAAACACAAAGAAAAATCTTGATAGTTTTAAAACGATATAAATTTTGTATTTTTTCCAAAACATTCTCTTCCAATGGTTTAAAGGAAGCTATATGGATATTTTCATCATCTTCATAAAAACAAAAAATATCATGTTGTTCTATTAAAGAAAAAGGCAAAATGTGAAGATATTTTTCAAAATCAAAAGTTTGATTTAAATTTAAAAATTCCATTTTGTATTGAGAAGCAATTTCTTTTAAAGAATACTCACTTAAGTTTTTTAATTTTTGATGTGTATCACTCAAAATAAATCTCCAAAAGCTTTTCGTATTCTTTTTTAGCTATTAAAGCATCTTCATATCTTCCGAGTTTTATTTTAGCATTAATAAAAACAAGCCAAGCTTCTTTTTGCAATAAATCAAAATCATTAGCCTCTATAACCCAAAAAACTGCTTGTTTGTATTCTTTATTTTGATAAAAATATTTTGCTAAATTTAAAGCATTTTCATAGTTTGGTTGATTAATGAATTTTTCATAAAATATGTTTTGATCGAAACTATTGTTTTGAATTTCTATAGCATTTAAAAAAGAAAAACATATTAAGATTTTAAAACATATCATCTTCATGCTGAAAACCTAGGTCTTTTAAACTTAAAATTTTATTATTAGTTTTTACTAAACTTGGTTTGATAATAAAAACTATTTCACTAATATCTTCATAATTTTGTTTTCCTTGAAATAAAGCTCCAAAAAGTGGAATTTTAGATAAAATGCTTATTTCATTATGATTATTAATGGTATTTTTGCTCATCAATCCGCCTAAAATTAAAGTTTGTCCATCATCAACCTCAACTACAGTAGAAAGCTTTTTTTGTATAGTATCTGGCGCTATATTTCTTGGTTTGCTTTGTCTATGATTATCAAAACTATATTTAAAATCACTCAAGCTTGGATTAATCCTAAGCATAATTTTATGATCATCTGAAATCTCAGGCAATATATTAAGTAAAATTCCTACAAAAATAGAATAATTATTATATATTTCACTAACTATTGTACCATTTTCTGTTCCTTTAGAACTTTCTTTTACTTGATAATTTATTGTATCGCCTATAGAAATAATAGCTTGCTGATTGTTTAAAGCCATAAGTTTTGGGTTAGAAAGTATAGTTGTTTTACCATTTTCTTGTAATAAATTTAAAATAGCTTTAGTTTCAATATTTGCTTTTAAGTTAATATTTCTAACACCATCTTTATTAATTATAAAATCATTATCATCACCATTAAGTTTAAAAGCAAGTTCTTGCCAATTAATTCCACTTGAATGATTTTTGTTTAAATGCACAGCAACAATACTTACATCAATTAAAACTTGTTTTTTAAGTCTTTTATTTAAGTCATCTAAATATTTTCCAACTCTTGCAAGTTCATATGGAGTTGCATTTAAAGTAATAATTCCTGCATTAGTATTGACAATAGGTTTAGTTGTATTTTCATCCAACAAAGCTTGAATTTCTTCTGAAATTTTCTCCCAAAAATCAAATTTATCAGTACTAATAACTAAATTATCTACTTCTTTATAATTATCATAATCTCCTTGTTTTGGCCTAGAATCCACTGAAGCTTTAGTAATACTTTGTCCTTCTCTAATAGAACTTATATAATGCACTTTAAAAGTTTTAACTTGTTTTCCATAAATTTTTAAAGCATTTTTATCGTATTCATAAGCAAGATTGTTTTCCACCAATAAAAGCTTAAAAATCTCTCTTAAAGACATTTTCTTTATATGTAAATAATTTTGAACATGCATTAATTTTTCTTGAGCAAAAATATCTTTGATAATAATACTAAAATCACACTCTCTTCCGAGTTCATTTAAAATTTCAAGCAAAGAAGTTTTGTCTTCTACTCTTATATTAAAAAAATGCTGATTACACTGCATGGCAAATACATTTGTAAAAAACAAAAAATTAATACATAAAAATACTATTTTTTTCATACAAATTTAAAACCATTATTTTTTCTTCCTTTTTTAATACAACTTGAGAATTTCTAATTTCAACTATTTTAAAACCATCAATATAATCGTTTAAAGCATACCACTTATCATTAATCTTAATCTTATTTGAAACAATAGCTTGCAAAGAAAAATTAGATTTTATATTTGTAGTCTTTTTAAAAAAAGGATCTTGAATTGAAATTAAATTATCAACATAACAATTTCGATTTAAAAATGGATAATTAACACCAAAAGCATTAATTACCCATAAAACAAGAATAAAAATTCGAAACAAAATTAATTTTCATTGCTAAAATCAGCACTTGCTAAACGCTTAAGCTGTCTGTAACGACGTTGTGCCTCTGCTTTATTTTTTTCAAATAATTCTTTTGCTAGCTCAGGATTTGATTTTTTCAAAGAATTATAACGAACTTCATTCATTAAAAAGCTTTCATATAAATCCCAATCAGGTTCTTTTGAAGAAATTGTTAAAGGATTTTTACCTTCAGCTTCTAAACGCGGATCATAAATATAAGTTGGCCAATATCCACATTTTGTAGCTAACTCTGCTTGATTTCCTGAATTTCCAAGTCCACCTTTAATACCATGAGCTATACAAGGAGAATAAGCAATAATCAAAGAAGGTCCATCATAAGCTTCTGCCGCCATTACAGCTTTTAACAATTGTGCATAATTTGCATTAGAATTTACTTGAGCCACAAAAATATAACCATAAGTCATAGCAATTTGACCAAGATCTTTTTTCTGTACTGGCTTACCTGCTGCAGCAAACTGTGCTACTGAACCTGTTCTTGAAGATTTTGAGCTCTGACCGCCTGTGTTAGAATACACTTCAGTATCAAGCACTAAAATATTTACATTCTCACCGCTTGCCAAAACATGATCAAGTCCACCATAACCTATATCATAAGCCCAGCCATCACCACCAAAAATCCAATGTGATTTTTTACTTAAATAGCTTTTAAGTTCTAAAATATCATTAACTGCTTTGATTTGCTTATTTTCTTCTAACAATGGAACTAATTTATCTCTTAATTCCAAAGAAACTTTAGAATCTTCTTTATTTGCAATCCACTCTTTATATAATGCAGAAAGTGCGTTAGGTACTTCTTGCATACTTTCATTCATTATGTGTTCTATTTTATGTCTTGTAGTTTCAGTTGCTATTTTCATACCAAGACCAAATTCAGCATTATCTTCAAATAAAGAATTACCCCAAGCAGGTCCATGACCATTTTTATTGCTTTTTCTATATGGAGTTGAAGGAGCTGAGCCACCATAAATAGAACTACAACCAGTTGCATTAGCAACAATCATTCTTTCACCAAATAATCTAGTAATTAAAGTAATATAAGGAGTTTCTCCACACCCTGGACATGCTCCATGAAATTCAAATAAAGGTTGAGCAAATTGGATGCCTTTGGTATTTTCTCTATTTAAAATATTATCTTTATAACTTACTTTTTTGAATAAATAATCTGCATTTTCTTGCTCACCATGATCAAGCTCTTCACCTAGTGGTACCATCACTAAAGATTTTTCTTTGGTAGGACACTCATGCACACAAAGCTCACAACCTGTACAATCAAGCGGCGAAACTTGAATTTTGAAATTTAATTTTTGCTCTTTCACGCCTTTTGCATTTAAGCTGTGCTCTTTTACACCTGCTGGAGCATTGTTTAATTCTTCTTCATCAATCAAGAAAGGTCTGATAACTGCATGAGGGCATACTGAAGCACATTGATTACACTGAATACAATTAGTTTCTATCCATCTTGGCACCATAACACCAACGCCTCTTTTTTCATACTCAGTAGTACCATGCTCAAAACTACCATCTTCATAGCCCAAAAATGCCGAAACTGGTAAATCATCGCCCTTAGCTGCATTCATAGGTTTTGCGATTTTTTCAACAAATTCAGTGCCTTTATAAGCTATAGTTTCTTCTTTTGCTTCATTAGCTAAATTTACCCAAGAAGGATCAATATCAACTTTTACAAGTCCATCTGCACCTACATCAATAGCTTTATAATTCATTTCAACTATAGCATCACCTTTTTTACTATATGATTTATAAGCTAATTCTTTCATATATTTTTGCGCATCTTCAAAAGGAATGATATTAGCAAGTTTGAAAAATGCTGATTGCATAATCGTGTTTGTTCTACTACCTAGTCCTATCTCTCTAGCAAGTTTTGTAGCATTAATGATATAAAAATTAATTTCCTTTTGCGCTAAAACTCTTTTTACTGCATTTGGAATTTTTTCAATAGTTTCTTGCGCACTCCAAATACTATTTAAAAGGAAAGTTCCTCCTTTTCTAATACCTGCTAAAACATCATAAATTTCTAAATACGCAGCCACTGAGCATGCTACGAAATGTGGCGTAGAAACTAAATAAGTTGAAGTAATAGGTTTTTTAGAAAATCTTAAATGGCTTCTTGTATAACCACCTGATTTTTTAGAATCATAAGCAAAATAAGCTTGCGCGTAAAAATCTGTTTTATCTCCTATAATTTTAATAGAGTTTTTATTTGCACCTACAGTGCCATCGGCACCAAGTCCATAAAATAAACACTCTATAGTACTTTCATCACCCAAAGAAATTTTCTCTCCCACAGGCAATGAAGTAAAGGTTACATCATCATTAATTCCTATGGTAAAACCATCTTTTGGATTTGCTTGATTTAGATTTTCAAAAACTGCTATTAACTGAGCAGGATCCACATCTTTTGAAGAAAGTCCATATCTACCACCAACGATTAAAGGTGCTTTTTCTTTTCCATAATATGCACTTTTTAAATCCAAATAAAGTGGCTCGCCTAAACTTCCTGGCTCTTTAGTTCTATCTAAAACAGCAATTTTTTCAACACTTTGAGGCATTACATCAAATAAATATTTTAAACTAAATGGTCTATATAAATGAACTTTTAAAACCCCTACTTTTTCACCTTTGCTACTCAAATAATCTACAACTTCTTTTAAAGCTTCAGTCACTGAACCCATTGCTACAACAACACGCGTTGCATTTTTATCCCCATAATACACAAAAGGTCTATATTCTCTTCCTGTAATTTTTGAAATTTCTTGCATATATTCATTAACAATATCAGGAACAGCTTCATAATATTTATTTGCCAACTCTCTTGTTTGAAAATAAATATCATCATTTTGAGCCGTACCTCTTGTTTTTGGATTTTCTGGATTTAGACAGGAATTTCTAAATTCCAATAAAGCCTTACGATCCAATAAGCGATCAAAATGTGCATAATCCATTACTTCAATTTTTTGGATTTCATGAGAGGTTCTAAAACCATCAAAAAAATGCATAAAAGGCACTCTACCTTTAATAGCTGCTAGGTGTGCAACACCTGCTAAATCCATACTTTCTTGCACAGAATGCGAACAAAGCATAGCAAAACCTGTTTGTCTTGCAGCATAAATATCTTGATGATCTCCAAAAATAGATAGCGCTTGAGATGCTAAAGCTCTAGCTGCCACATGAATTACTCCAGGTAAAAGTTGACCTGCAATTTTATACATATTTGGTATTTTTAACAAAAGTCCTTGAGAAGCGGTATAAGTCGTGGTTAAAGAACCCGCTTGTAAAGATCCATGAACTGTCCCTGCTGCACCTGCTTCACTTTGCATTTCTACAACTTTAACTGGTACTCCAAAAAGATTTTTTTTGCCTTGAGAAGCCCATATATCAGTATAATCAGCCATAGGAGAGCTTGGAGTGATAGGATAAATTCCAGCAACCTCTGTAAATGCATAAGCAGCGTAAGCTGCTGCTTCATTACCATCCATCGTTTTCATTATTTTACTCATTTAATCTATCCTTATAATTAAATAATTACTTAAAGTCAATAACTACTTTATCTTTAATTGTCTTAAACAATAATAAAAATTTTTTATTATTTATAGGTATAGAGTTTAAATGGGAAATTATCGGATATTTCTTATATATTTTATGGCTTCATAGGTATTTTTAAAAAGCGGAATTTCAAATTTAGCTAAACTTTCTTTACTTTCATAACCACTACTTACAGCCACAGGAATAATATTGGCATTTTGAGCAGCTTTTATATCTAAATGAGTATCACCTACCATAAAAGCATTTTCTTTGTTTTTAGAAAGTTTCTTCAAAGCTAATAAAATAGGCTCAGCATCTGGCTTTGGACAAGTTACATCGTCTCTACCTATAATAACTTTAAAATGCTCTCCTATACCTAAATGATCAAGTAAAGGTTTAGAAAATTTAGAACTTTTAGTCGTAACAACAGCTAAATCAGCAAATAAACTAGCCTCATATACACTTTCTTTTGCCAAAGGAAGTAAAGAAGTTTGTTCTATATAGATTTTTTGATATACATTTCTATAAGCATTAATATATTCACTTGTTTTCTCTTTTGCCACACCAAGCTTTTCAAAAGCTACATCCAAAGGAAAACCTATCAAAGCCTTAATAGCTTCATAATCTCTTAAAGGCTCATTAAAAGCTTTAAAAGCAGCATCAAATCCATCTAAAATGGCACTTGTAGAATCTATCAAAGTGCCATCTAAATCAAATAAAATTGTCTTTTTTAGCAAAGCTTATTCTTTAATAAAAAATTTTGCTTCAACGCGTCTATTTTGCGCACGACCTTCTTTGGTATCATTGCTTGCTTTTGGCTTTTCAAAACCATAGCCTTTAGTTACAATTTTTTCTTTAGTAACACCTGTTTTTTCAAGTTCCTTCGCTACGGCATTAGCACGCTCTAATGATAATTTTTGATTATAAGCCTTAGGACCTGTACTATCTGTATGGCCTTCTAAAATAGTATAGTATTGAGGATTTTCTTCTAAGATCTTACCTACTTCTTGAATTTTTTGAGCAAATTCTGGATTTATATTAGTCTGATCAAAACCAAAATGTCCCTCAAGGGCTATTGTTTTTTCACAACCTATATGATCAAGCAAAGCACCTTTTCTTGGCTCTGAACATGTTTTATTGATTTGTTTTACTTGTGGCTTTTCTTCAATTTGCTTAGTTTCAACATTAGGGGTTTTTGGAGCTTTATTGCCAAAATAAAAACTTAAGCCAACACTAGAAATTAAATTATGTTCGCCATTGTTGAATTTAATTTGATCTCTTGCTTCAAGTCTTAAAGCTAAATCTTCTCCAAGCGCGAATTTAAAACCCGCACCATATTGAGCAAACATACCACTTTTATTTTCATAAGCCCCGTGACTTAAATACTCATAACCTGTTCCTAATAATCCATATAAATACACATGATTAGCTAAATCAATTCCTTTAATAGCATTCACATAAAATCTCGAAACACTAGTATCTGTATGTGTATTATCATTTGGATTATTATATTTTGCATTATCATAATACTCTAAACCAAGTTCAGCTTGATCTATCCATAAATCATCATAGTGATAGCCAAATCTTAAGCCAACTCCACCATAATTTTTAAGATCTAAATTTCCTTCTGGTGTTGTATAGTTAAAGGTCGGGGTTATTTCTATTTTGCTAGTATCAAAAGCAAATAAAACACTAGCTAAACTAACTAAGCTTATAATTTTTTTCATAACAATCCTTATAAAATAAATTGAGCGATTATATAAAAAAGAAGATTAAAATAAAATAAGCCCCTTTGGGTAAGGGGCTTAAATTTACTACAAAAAGGAGGTTTCCCTGATCGGACCTTGGAATTATAAATATTTATTCTAAACAAAAAATCCTTTGATTTTAAATAAAATAAAAATATATGAAAAAAATATGATTTTTTTAAAAAAATAGAGAAAATGGATCCAAAATGGATCCAAAAAATATTAGCGTTTAGAGAATTGTGGACTTCTTCTTGCTTTTCTGCGACCGTATTTTTTACGCTCAACAGTTCTGCTATCTCTAGTAAGAAGTCCTTTTGGTTTTAATAATGCTCTAAAATCTGCATCCATAGCAGCTAAAGCTCTTGAAATACCATGTCTTAAAGCTTCAGCTTGAGCACTGTAACCACCACCTAAAGTTGTTGCTTTAATGTCCATAGAAGTTTCTTGTTTAGTTACTAATAAAGGCTGAACTACTTTTAATTTTATAGCTTCATGTCCGCCAAGCCAAGTATTTAAATCCATACCATTAACGATGATTTTACCACTACCAGCTTTTACCCAAACTTTAGCTACAGCGGTTTTTCTTTTACCTGTTGCGTATGTTGTTGCCATGATTATTTTCCTTTATTAGCAATTTGAGCAGTATGAGGATGTTCGCTACCTGCATAAATTTTTAATTTTTTAAGCATAGCTCTACCTAGGTTTGTTTTAGGTAGCATACCACGAACTGCTAATTTATATAATTTAACTGGATTTTTTTCTAATAAATCACCAAATTTTTCACTTTTTACACTTCCAAAATACCCTGAATGTCTGTGGTATAGTTTATCTTCTGCTTTATTTGCACCTGTGAAAACTGCTTTAGAAGCATTGATAATGATTACATAATCTCCACAATCAACATTTGGAGTATAGCAAGGTTTATTTTTACCTCTTAAAATAGTCGCTACTTCTGTTAAAAGACGACCAAAACGCTTTCCTTCAGCGTCTAAAACGATCCATTCGCGTTTTACTTCGTTTGGCTTTGTTATCTTTGTCATCATCTTACCTTTGCCAAAAATTTTTTAAAAATGAGATTATAATTATTTTAGCTTAATTAATACTTAATTTAAGAATACTTAAAGTTTAAATGATATCTTTTTTATATTGTAACTTATTCTTAAATAGTTTATATTACAATTGTAATATAAAATACTTTATAAGGCGAAATAATGTTAAATTTATTTGCTAAACATAAAATAAAATTTGCTATTGCTTTTGTACTACCTATTTTAGCTTTTGGTTTTAATATTTATTATAATACAAATAAAAGTGAAATTCATACAACTAACCCAAACAAACAAAATAACAAATATGAAATTTTAAAAGAAAAGTGCAACAGTGGGGATATTAAGGCGTGCTTAGATTCCTATCCTCTTAAATATAAAAAGCCCATACAAGCTAAATTAAATGGAAAATGGGGATTTATAGATAAAAACGAGGAAATAATAATAAATCCTATATTTGATAATGTTTCTAATTTTAAGGAAAATCTAGCAAGTGTTAATTTAAACGGAAAATGGGATTTTATAGATAAAAATGGAAATTTGCAATAAAACCTATTTTTGATAAAGTTTATAGTTTCAACCAAGGAATTGCAAAAGTCAAGTTAAATGAAAAATGGGGACTTATGGATAAAAATGGAAATTTTATAGTAGAACCTATATTTGATGATATAGATTATTATTAAACCTCCGCTATCTCCACTTTATCCTTTAAAACATATACCAAAAAAGCCTTAGTGGAAGTCTTGGCTAAGATTTTTTCTATGGCTTCTTTATAAAGTAAAACTTGCTTTTTATGTTCGTTTAAATTTAAGCCTGTTTTATAGTCTATAATGATAGCTTCATTATCATCAAATGCAAGCATATCAAGTTGTTTTTGTTCGCCTTTATAAGTGATGATTTGCTCTTTTAGTAGCTTTTTACCCACTAAAAGCGCGTTAAAGCTCTCATCTTTTAAAAGCATAGTAAGTCTTTTAAAAAGCTCATTAAAACCTTCATCATCTAAGTAAAAACGATATTTTTTATACACCATTTGCTTGCAAAATTCAAAATTACTTTTAGTATTAAAATCAAAATATTGCAAAAACTCATGCAAAGCCAAACCAAAATGTATTTGCGTGCTTGAAAGATGACTTTTTACTTTAACTTCTTGCAAATTTACCTTTTGAAATTCTTCAAAGTTTTCTATTTGTTCTAAATTTTCTAAAGGTTCATTTGTTTTGACAAGCTGTTCTTCTATAATGCCTATTTGTTTTTCTTCATAGTCTTGAAAATAGCTCTTAAAGGTTTTAAAACTCTCATCATTTTTTATGATAAAAAGAGAGTTTTTAGCTCTAGTAAGGGCTACATATAGACAATTTATCTCATCTTCTGCTTGAAGTTTTTCTCTTTTAGCTAAAAAGGTATTGTAATTTTGATCTTCAAGATATTTTCTAGCGCTATGTCTGTATTTTACTTCCCAACCTTGCTCTAAATCATACTCAAACATTAAAGTTTCATTATCCGGAGCTTTTTTACTAAGTCTATCAAGTACGATTAAATTTTCAAATTCAAGCCCCTTAGATTTATGCACGGTCATAATGCTTACTCCATCATCTTGAGCTTGTAAAGACTTTAACTCACATGGAGCAAATAAAAAATCAAAGAAATTATCAAAAGTACTTGCATACTCTAAATACGCAATGAGATTCACATCACTTAAATCAAGTTTTAAAACATACACTAAGTATTTTAAAATCTCACCTACACTGCGGTTTAAATCAAGCGTTATAAACTCAAGCTCTTTTTCTAAAATACTACTTGCAAAGTACAAACTAAACTCATCTTTAAGCACACAAGCCTTTGCATACTCAAAAAGCACTCTTACACTAATACAATCCATCAAAGCTACATTGCTTTGCGTATAAGCTTTAATGTCATTTTCTTCAAGAAATTCTTTCATTAAAGTAGCGTCTTTGTTAATCCATACCAAAATGCAAATTTCACTAAGCTTTACGCCTTTTTCTAAAAGCTTTTGAATGATCTTTAAAACTTCTTTACCACTTGCTTCATGCAAAGAACTTTTTGGCGGGATATGATTTTGTAAAACTTCCACATATCCACCTTCTTTAATGCTTTTTTGCAAAGTAAAGCTAGGATTTAAAAAGCTATCAAAAAATTTATCTTTAAAGACTTCATTTACATAATCAACAATAATCTTTTTACTACGATAATTAGTATCTAAATGCTCTAATTTAATTTGTGGAAAATCTTTTAAAAGCTTATCAAAAAGCTCTTTTTTACCCCCTCTAAAACCATATATGCTTTGCTTTTTATCCCCCACATAAAAAAAGCTTCTATTTTTTTTCACTCCCTCGCCTGAAACAAGCTCAGCAATGATGGGTTTTAAAATTTGATACTGCAAAACATTAGTATCTTGAAATTCATCGATTAATAAATGCGAAATATAACCATCGAGTCTAAAATAAATCAAATCTTTATTAGTTTCATCACTAATTAACTCATGAGTTTTTAAAGCTATATCTGAAAAAGTCAGTGCATTTTGCTTGGCATTATTTTCATTTCTTGCTTCTTTAAAATGCTTCAAAAGCTTTGCAAGCATACTAATGCGATAATTTTCCATTTGAGTAAAATACTCTTTTGCGCTTTGTAAAAACTCTGCTCTTTTTTGTAAAAATTCACTATCGGTGACTTTTACAAAATATTTTTTATCTAAATCACAAATAATAGGTTTAGTAAAGAAATCTTCTATGTTTTCAAATTCAAAATTTTTTTGATAGTTTTTATCTGTGCTTAAATTTCTTGCATAAGCTATAAACTCACTTAAGCTTTTTTCTAAAAAAGTTTTTTTTGGAAAATGTGCATTTTGTATAGAATTTATCTCACAAGATCTTTCATACAAGCTTTCAAGATTTTGCAAAAAATCACTTTTACTTTTTGTTTGGACAATATAATAAGCTAAAGCTCTTAATTCTTCTTCGTCTAATTTAGAAATGAAATTTTTATAACTATCTTGATTTTCTATAATATCAAAATCACTCATAAGACCTAAATTTAAAGCAAAAGAGCGAATGATTTGCGAAAAAAAGCTGTCAAAAGTGTAGATATTAAGCTTAGATCTTAAAAACTCATCTTTGTATTTTTCTCTTAAAGCTATAAGCTCATTTTTGCTTTTGCCTAGCATTTTCATAAGCTCATTACATTCTGCTTTATTCTCTCCATTTTCAAGCACATCAAATTCTAAAAAGGTTTTAAAAACTCTTTCTTTCATTTCACTTGTAGCTTTATTAGTAAAAGTAAGGGCTAAAATTTCATTAATCTTAGCTCCCATTAAAACCAAAGCTACAAAACGCACACTTAATGCAAAAGTTTTTCCACTTCCTGCGCTAGCTTCCAAAGCTAAAAAAGGCTCAAAATGATAACTCAAAGCTTAAACTCCTTTTTATAAAGCATGGTATAAGGGCTATAAGTATTGTCGTTTTTTTGATTAAAAAATTCTTTTTCCAAAGGCTCTTTAGCAAGCTCATTAAGTAAATCTTTCAGTTCTTGTACGCTCTTACTTTTAGCATTTTCATGTATGATTTTGATATTTTTTAGATCATAAAAACAAGCTTTTGTATTTAATAAGGCATTTTGATTTTCTAATAAAAACTTATAAAAAGCAAGTTGATAAGACTTTTCATCTGCTTTGCCACTTTTATAATCTATAATCAATCTTTCATTGCCATTATTATCTACTCTATCTAAAAAGCCTATGGCGTGAATTTTCACTCCATTTTCTGTGATAAATTCTTTTCTTGGTGGATTAAATTCGCATTTTTCTACCACATAACCTTGCTTAAAATGCTCATTTTCAAGTGTTTGGAATTCTTTAAATATAGTTTGTATTAAAGCTAAATTTAGCGCATCAACTCGGTATTGTTTAATGCTTTTTACCACTTGCATAAAAACTTCATAATCAAAATGATTTTTAGATTTTTGTGTATAATAAAGCTCTAAAGCCTTATGGATAAAACTCCCCAACTCATTTGCTCTAAGTGTATCATCTAAAGTCTTTGGCTCTTTTAATCTTAAAACATATTTATAATAATAATCCAAACCATAATGCACAAGAAGATGAAATCTTGAAAAAGAAAGATCACTTTGAAAATAATCGTGCTTTGCTTTAATACTTACAATAGGCTCAAGATTAAAAGTACATGGATAAGTTTGGAAATATTTCACATAAGCATTATTACTATAAGTCTTGTCTTCATAAAGTGGAAATTCAAGTTCATTTAAAAATCTTGATTTGATTTTTTCTTCATTTTCCACATAAGAAATTCCAACTAATTTTGCCTTGGCTATTAAAGTATAATAATAATGTCTTTGTAAATTTTCTCTTTGAGCATGAGTGATAAGTCCTGCTTTTTTGCGAATTTCATTGTTTAAAAATAACTCGCTTGAAACTCTTTTTGGGATAAATTCATCATTAAAATCAACTATAATTACCCCGTCATATCTAAGTCCCCTACTTTCTAAAAGCCCCATTACAGTAACTTCACCACCACCAACACTGCTTAATTTTATACCATCAATTTGCATGAAAAATAATTCTAAAATTTGCACAAAGCTTAACTCGTGTGTTTTTACAAGCTCTTTGATAAAAATAAGCTCTTGATGTATATAATTTTTTAATTCCTCATCACTATCTTCTAGCAAATTAAAAATAAAATTCTCAAAAAAATCAAAAGAAATATTTTCATCAAAAAACTTTTTAAACTCTGTAAAATCAACACTAGAAGAAAAAAAGTGTAAATTACACAAATGTTTGTTTAAATTACACCTTTCATAAAATTCTTCATTTTCTTCATACTCGAACTCATCATCTTTAGCACTTTCATACAAAGACTTTAATCTATGATAAAAAAGTGTATTTTTAATACTTTCTCCACTTGCATAATTTAAAACATTGTTTTTATCATAAAGTCTTAAAATATCTACAAAATTCTCATCAGGTGTAATCACTACAATATCTTTTGCGCTTATACCGGATTTTAAAAAAGAATTAATTTTTTCAAAAACAAAAGCAGCTTGCAAAGATCTTAAATGAAAACTTTTATAACTAATTTTACTTTCTTTAAAAAAGCACTCTTCTTTTAAAATTGTTTTTTGATTTAAATCAAACAAATAAGCATAATTTGCCTTAAGAGAAAGTCCTTGTAAAAAGCTAAGAGTATTTAAAAAATCTTTATTAAATTTAGTGCAATTAAACTGCACTTTAAGAGGAATTGTTTCCTTAACTTTTAACAAAAGCTCTACTTCAAAGGCATTTAAAAAACCTTGAAAATCAAAAATAATCTCATCATAATTTTTTAAAAAATCACTATTAATTTCATAATCTAGCGGCAAAGAAATATCATCATATAGATTTTGCTCTTTTAACAAGGTAAGATAATTTTTAAAAAGTTCTTCTAAAATTTGCAAATGTTCATCATACTGAGCGTAAGCATCATGAAATTTTAATGAGTTGATATCTTTTTTTTCTAAACTAAGCTCTTTAAAGAAACTAAATAAATAAGCATTATTTTTTAAGAAAGCAAAAAAATTACTCGGTATTTTTAAGCTTTGCTCTAAATTTTTAGTTTGCTCACAAGCCTTTTTCATCAAAAGTAAACACTCATAGTGTGTTGCTTGAAAATGCGGAGAAAAAACTAACTTTTGTATAAATTCGGCTATACTCATAGCCGGTTCTACTAAACTATCAACCTGTAGTTTTTTCTCATAATACTTTCTTAAAGCTCTTAGTGAGCTAAATACAAAAAGTTTCATTATTTAGTCTGCAAAAAGAATTTAAAAAATCCTACACTATTTTCATCTTGAGTGATTTTTAAAAGTATTTGCCAAACACCTTTTTCTTTGATATTAAAATCAAACACCAAATCACTTCCTTCTAATCTTACTTGCAAATTCTCATCATTTACATTTGTATGTGGACGCGAAAGTAAAGTTTGGATTTGAAGCTTACTTAAATCATAATCTTTTAAATTTTCAATTGCAATCCTAAGCTCATTTTGCCCTTCATTGATATAATAAACTTGATTTTTCTTATGCATAAAGCTTTCTTTGTCTTTAATGCTTAGCTTAAAATTTTCATCAAAAGTCTTTTGTCTGTTTTGAATTTCATTATAATTTAACTCTACATTTTGATAAGAATCAAAATAAAAATTATCTTCATACACAGGAGCCTTACTTGCAATAAAAATCGTAACAATACAAGCTATAACAATAAGCCCCAAAGAAATCAAAATACCATAAGGCCAAAATGTTTTCTTATTTTCCATTTTTATTTTCTCCTTTTGATTTTTCTTTGAACTAGCATTAAAATTGCAACACATAAAAATCCATAGATTAAAATTCTCATGATATTTAAAGTATCACGATTTGAATTTCCATAAAAAGGTTTTATATTAAAATAATTTGCTACTTGATCGGCTATATCTGCATAACCATTTAAAATAGCTGCATTATAAATATCTTTTTGTTTAGGATTTGCAAGTATAGGTAAAATTGTTCCTTTTTCAGGATAAGGACTCAAAACACCTTCTTTATCAAAAAAAGCCAAAGCATCATCGCTTGCAAGTATATCTACCTTATGTGAAGCTTTAGAAAATACAAGTAAAATATATGGTTTACTTAAATTAGCTTCATAATTTTTTAAACTTTCAAAATCTTTTTTATCACTTAATGCTAAAGCGATATTTACTCCAGTTAATTCATAAATTTGTCTAGAACTTGTAGTGATATTTTGTTCTATCGCAGTGTTTAAGATATTATCATTTAACAATATTTCAGCATGTAAAAAATTAGCAAAACAAATAAAAATGGCGGCTAAAAAACCGCCTTTAAATATATTTTTCATCCTATAAAAAGATGATTTGCAGTTAAAACCGACCAAGCAGTGATTCCAGCCGCTACAACTAAACCGGCTATGATTAAATACTCAAGAACTTTTGCCATAATCATTCCTTTATAATGATATGTTCTTCTCTTTTAGAGTCAAACATTTTAATTTGTTCTGCATTTTCTATTTTATAAGGTTTTTGCATAACATCTTGTTGTGTTTTTAGACCCAAAATAGTTAATCCTGCTAAAATCGATAATAATAAAATAGTTGCTATTAACATTCCGCTAACGCCTGAAAGTGAAAATACACATCTGTTTGAATTTTCCATTATTCGCCCCTTGAAAGAGAAATCACATATTCGCCAACTGCTTCTTTTTGAAGCTCATTTAACAAGCCATTGTTAAAATGAGGCATTACACCTATACTACCTGCTTTACCACGATTTAAAACATCTACTACAAATTCTGCACTACCATATTTTGTTAAATCTGGAGCCACTAATTGTCCATCAATAGTTCCTTTTCCATCTTCGCCATGGCATACTGTACAAGTGACAAATAATTCTTTTCCTTTTGCTACAAGTTGAGGATTTTCAGTTTTTTTAATTGCTGAAATTTCAGAAGCAACATAAGCAGCAATTGCAGGAATATCCGCTTCATCTATACCATTATCTGCTGCACTTAACATCTCACCCATAGGATAATTTAAACCCTTAGAGCCTTTAGTAATTACTTCTATAAGTCCCTCTTCTGAACCCCAAACATTAAGATTTTGAGCTTTTCCATTGATACCATCACCTGTAATACCATGACAAGAAGAGCATTGAACTAAAAAGATATTTTTACCCATTTCTTGCTTATCTTCATTACTTAAATTTGCAAATTTTTGTGCAAATTTCTCATTATGCACTTGTACTTCTTTATTATATTGACCAATTTGAGAATAACTATTTAAAGGATACCCCCAAAGAAAATACCATATACACCATACTATAGCTAAGAAAAATACCACAGCCCAGCCAAGTGGTATAGGATTTTTATATTCACCTATACCATCCCAACTATGTTCACTTAGCTCACCCTGACTTTTTTCTTCTTTCATACTTTTAAACAATTTTCCTACCACAACAAGCGTAATCAATATGATAAGAATTGCCCCAATAAAAGATAATAAATTAACATTATCTTGTAAGTTCAACCATTGCATTAAGCACTCCTTTTATTTTGCTCTAAAACACGATCACCAATTTCATCATGTAATGCTAAATCAGCATATTTTTCATAGTTTCTTCTACCTGTTTTTTCAGATCTATACAAATGAAACCAATAAGAATACAAAACTACCACTAAGAATACTACAAGGGCAAAAAAGCCATAAGCTTGCAACTCTCTTATTAGTTCTAAATCCATAGTTTTTCCTATTTCAAACTATTAAGATACGCAATCAAAGCGACAATTTCTCTAATTTCACCTCTAGCAAACGCATCTTTAACATCTTGATTTTTCATTTGATCTACTATAGCTTGGGCTTCTGCTTTAACTTCTGCTTGAGCTTCTTCCCAAGTACCAAGTTTTGTACCATTTTCAACATCATAAGGAACATTGAAAACTTTTTTTACAGTTAGTGCTTCTGCATAAGCTGTTTCTATATTTGCATTATTGCTAAACATATGTTTGTAAGCTGGCATAATAGAACCAGGAACAACTGAAACTGGATCCCACATGTGATTTTCATGCCAATCTGTAGTTCTAAAATTACCTATACGCAATAAATCAGGTCCAGTTCTTTTTGAACCCCATAAAAATGGTCTATCATAAGCATATTCACCACTAACTGAATACATACCATAACGATCTGTTTCTGATTTAAAAGGACGAATAAGTTGTGAATGACATGCATTGCAACTTTCTTTAATATAAGCATGGCGTCCTGCAAGTTGTAAAACCGTATAAGGCTTTTTACCTTCAATTGGTCTTGCATTTTGAGCAAAATCAGGTAAAACTTCCACAATACCTGCATATGCGATCACTATAAATACTGCCACAGCAAAAAAGAATGGATTTTTTTCTAACCAACTAAACATATTTTTCCTCCTTATGCTGCCATAGGTGAAGCACTTTTTGGCTCTTTATCAAGCACTCTACCCACTGAAATTGATTTATAAATATTATAAACAAACATGAAAAATCCTACTAAGTACAGCAACCCACCTACAGCTCTAATCCAATAATAAGGAATAATAGCTTCAACAGTATCAATGAAAGTATAAAGCAAGTTACCATACTCATCTGTAGCTCTCCACATCATACCCTGAGTAATACCTGCTATCCACATAGAACTAAAGTACAATACTATACCTGTAGTTTGGATCCAAAATTGAGCTTCCATTAGCGATTTACTATATAATTCTCTTTTAAACATTCTAGGCACCATGTGATAAAGTGCAGCCATAGTCATAAAGCCAACCCAACCTAAAGTACCATCATGAACATGTCCTGGAATCCAATCTGTAAAGTGTGCTAATGCATTAACTGATTTAATAGAAAGAATAGGTCCTTCCAAAGTTGAGAACATATAGAAAGTTGAAGCTAAAATCATAAATTTGATTAATGGACTTTCTCTTAATTGACTCCACTCACCTTTCATAGTAAGTAAGATATTAATTGCTGAACCCCAAGAAGGTAAAATAAGAACGATTGAAAAAACTGAACCCATAGTTTGCATCCAATCAGGCACTGTAGAATAAATCAAGTGGTGTCCACCTGCCCATAAATAAACAAACATTAAGCCCCAAAATGCAAATAAAGATAATTTGTATGAGAAAATTGGTTGTCCACTTTCTTTTGGTAGAAAATAATAAATTTGAGCGATAATACCAACAGTGAATACAAATGCAACTGCATTGTGTCCATACCACCATTGAACTAATGCATCGTTTGTCCCTGCATACATAGAAACACTATGCCACCAATCACCCATTCCACTCACAAAATAAGTAGGCACAGCCATATTGTTAAATAAATAAAGCATTGCTATACCTAGGAAAGTAGCTATATAATACCAAAGTGAAACATATAAAGTTTTTTCACGGCGAATTCCAATAAGCCCAAAAATACTTACACCCCATAAAACCCAAACTAAAACTACCAATATATCAAGTGGCCATTCAAGCTCTGCGTATTCCTTTGAAGTGCTAACACCTGCAAACAAAGTAATAACAGCTATAATCATAGTGATCATGTAAAGCCAAAAATGCAATTTACCAATGAACATTAAAAAGCTTGATTCTGCCATACTAACTTTTAGCACACGCTGACCAATATAATACCAAGTAGCCCAAATTCCTGAGAGCATAAAACCAAAAATTACACCTGAAGTGTGCAATGGTCTAAGTCTTGAAAAAGTACCATACTCACCGGCTAAATAATTTAAATCCGGATAAGCCATCTGAAAGGCAATAAGCGTTCCAATAGCCATACCAATAACACCAAACAATAAGGTAGCAAACATAAAATATTTAGCAACCGTATAGTCATAGTTTAATGCATTTCCTGGGTGCATTTCCTCTCCTTAAGTTTTTTTCTGCAATTATGCGATCTTTATATTATACGATACTTAATATCTTTTTTAGCTTAAACTATGTCTAATTATTTATTATTTATTAATAAATTATCGCGTAAAAACAAAGCCTATATAAGAAAAATACACACCATAACAAAAAATTAAAATATAGGAAATTAAACTAGCTATTTTTTGAAATTTTTCATTTAATGTTTTAGAAAAATACGCAAGAAATATCAATGCTGGTAAAGTTGAAAAACCAAAAACAAGCATAATTAAAGCCGACAAATACACACTTTGCACACTCATTCCAAAGGCTATATAAAAATACACCAAACCACAAGGCACAAAGCCATTTAAAAATCCTAAAAAAAGAGTACTCTTGAAAGATTTTTTTTGAATCAATCTAGAGATGTTTTTTTTAATTACGCATTCAAAAAATAAAGAATTTTCAAAAAAACTTAGAAATTTTCCTTTAAAAATCAAAGCAAGTGCTAATGTTATCATAAAAATTCCAATTATAAAAAACATTATGCCTTTTGAAAATTCACTAAATGAAAGCAAACTTCCAAAAACTCCAAAAAATATACCCAAGCAAACATAAGCAAAAATTCGAGATAGATGATATGAGAAAATTAAAAGAAAAAAAGGGAGTTTAATTTGCTTTGAAAGCTGAGTATAAGCTAAAACAAAACCTCCGCACATTCCATAACAATGCCCAAAACTAGAAAGAAAAGCTATACTTGCTAAAGCAATAAAATCTAAACTCACAAAAGCTCTAAAAATTCTTTAAAAATATACTTGCTCTCATGTGGCCCTGAAGAACTTTCTGGGTGATGTTGCACCGATATAATAGGATAATTTTTATATCTCACACCCTCTACATTATCACCAAACAAATTTCTATGAGTAATAGTTGCAACCTCTGCTATTTCTTCAGGAATATTATAATTATGATTTTGTGCTGTAATTTCTACTGTGTTATTAGTAAGGTTAATAACAGGATGATTTGCTCCATGTTGGCCGAATTTCATTTTATAAGTTTCATAACCAAAAGCATTACTTAAAAGTTGATGTCCCAAACAAATACCAAGCATAGGAATTTTAGCTTCTGCTAGTTTTTTAATCTCTGCGATTTCATCTTTTAAAATTTTTGGCTCACCTGGTCCATTGGATAAAAATACACCATGAATTTTACCTTTTTGATATAAATCAATCAAATCTTTTGCCTTGGTATTATAAGGAAAAACCTCCACCTCAAGTCCAACACTTACAAGCTCATTTAAAATATTTTCTTTTACACCATAATCAATCACAGCTACTTTTTTACCATTTGCTTTTACATTCTCATAAGCTTTGTTGCTATGATCCCAAGCACCTTTACTATGTTTATAAGAGTTTTTAGTGCTAACCTGTGCTACATAATTTACCTCATCAATTTTAGCACTAGAAAGAAGCATTTTTTTAAGCTCTTCTTTGTCCTTAATTTCAGTAGATATTACCGCTCTCAAATTTCCTTGATCTCTGATCATTTTAACTAAAAATCTAGTATCAATTTCACAAAGCCCTATTTTTTCATGCTTTTTCAAATAAGCACTTAAAGAATCATTGGCTCTAAAATTAGAATAATCTTCATTTAATTCTCTTATAATCATTCCGCTAGCAAATACATTTTTACTTTCATTATCTTCATCATTAATACCAACTATACCAATTTCTGGCATTGAAAATACCACAAACTGACCTGCATATGATGGATCAGAAATAATTTCTTGATACCCCGTAAAAGAAGTATTAAAAACAAGCTCTCCAAAAAAAGTTCCACTTTGTCCAAAAGCCTTTGCGCTTAAAAAAACATCATTCTCTATATAAATATATGCTTTCATAAAAGTCCCTTTTTTCTAAGCTCTTCTTGATATAGCTTTTCAAATACCAATTCATATTCTTCAGAACCTGGGATAAGTTTTCTTTTATAATTTGAAATTTTTTCATAGACTAAATCTTCTAAATTTTCATACTCTTTTAAATAAGACATAATACTTGAAAAAATGAGATTTTTAACACGATTTTCTGATACATTGTAGTTTATCAAATCTTCTTCCACTAAATTTTCTAAAATTTTATGAGAAAGATTATTGTATCTATCTTCACTATCAAGCATAAATTTAAACTCATTTGCTAGCTTTTTCTTAATCATCCAAAACATACTTTTTCTATCTATTTGCATAAACTCAATTTCATCTTCTTGGCTTTCTAAAATTTCTTTTGCTTTTTCATCAAGTTTACGCTCATTTAAAACATCTATTTCTATAATTTCTTTTGCTGTTTTTAAAAGTTTTTGACTATCATCTTTAATTTTAACAAAAGAAGAATGCATTAAATCAAGTATTATTTTATTTGCTATATAAGGTATATGAGCTGGTTTGATACGCATTTATTCACCTTTTTATTTTTATTTTGAAATAATACTAAAAAAAAGGTAAAAACTGCTTAAAACTTACTGCGAACTTGCATTTTGATCTAAATTTTTCAAAAGTAGTGTTAAATCGGAAGCTTTTTTTGGATCCATCTTGGCCATAATGGATGAAATTTTTCTAGGATCTAGCGAAAGTAGAATTTTTGAAGCCTCATCCGGTTCCATTTCGCTTAATATACCTGCCACGGCCACATCTTTCATTTTAGCATAAATTTCTGTGATACGCCCCATAGTTTTATCATTAATAACTTGAAGATTTTGTTTAGTCGCTTCTAATATACGCTCATTTTGCTCTTTTAAACTTTTTATTTGCTCTAAACTTGCATTAACATCAGCTTCCTTTTGCTCCAAAGCTTGCATTTTTTCTTTTTGCAAAGCTTCAAAAGAAGCTCTATAAGCCTCTAAACTTTGTCTTGCTTCATCATATTCTCTAATTTGCTCTTGCATTTGCTCTTTTCTTGCTTCAAAATACTGCTCGCAATTTTGCTGTGCATTTACAAAATTTAAGAAAATCAATAAAAATATTATTTTTTTCATCATTTGTCCTTATTAAAATGTCTTGTTATAGCAAGTTCATCTATAAATTTTTCTTCTTCTTTTTGCAAGGCTTTTTGGATTTTTTTTAATTCTTCATTTTCTAAAACCTTAGTTTTTTCAAATTCCAAATGAGCCTTTTTGTATAAATGTTGATGATGTGCAAGTTCTTTTTTAGTTAGGTCTAATTTTTGTTTAATTCTTTGCTTACCCTCTCTTGCAATCTCTTGCATTTTTAAAGACGATCTTAACAAAGCCACCGAACCTTTATCAGCCAAAGTCAAGCTTTCGCATGTTTTTAAAGCTTCTTTAAATTCTTCTTCACACAACAAAAGCTTTTGTCTTGTTCTAGTCAAATTTGCCTCTGCTTTATCAAGCTGTTGTTTTCTAAGCTTAATCACAGAAGAATATTTGCTTTTCATAAAATGATGGTATCTTCTCTTTCAGGACTTGTGGAGATATAACCTACTCTAACGCCACTTAATTCTTCCAAACGCTTAATGTATTTTTTAGCATTTTCAGGTAGCAAATCATAATCTCTAATCCCTGCAACTTTATCCCAACCTTCCATTACTTCATAAATAGGCTTAGCGTTTTCTAAATCACAAGGTACATAGTCTATTTCTTGTCCCTTATACTCATAAGCTTTACAAATTTTAACACTTTCAAAACCATCTAATACATCAAGTTTCATTAATGATAAAGTATCTAAGCCATTTAATCTTGCAGTATATCTTACCGCAACCGCATCAAACCAACCACATCTTCTTTTTCTACCTGTACTTACACCGATTTCTTTACCAATAAGTCCTATTTTTTCACCATCTTCACCTAAATCCTCACTTGGAAAAGCTCCATTTCCCACTCTTGTTGTGTAAGCTTTTACTATGCCTATAACTTTTCCAATTTCTTTTGGATTTAATCCCAAACCACTTAAAGCTCCAGCTGAAATAGTCGTTGAACTAGTTACATAAGGATAAGTTCCATGATCAATATCAAGCATAGAACCTTGCGCGCCTTCTAACAATACTTTTTTATCCTCATCTAAAGCTTTCCAAAGCATTCTTGTAGTATCTGTAATATATGGCGCTAAAACTTCTTTAAAGCGTTTTAAATCTTTTAAAATTTCATCATAACTAGGCATTGCAATACCTAAAACATCAAAATAAGTTTTTTTAAGTTCAAAATCTTTCATTAAATTTTCACAAAGCTTTTCAGGCTCTAGCAATTCCCCTACTCTATGTCCATTACGACTTATTTTATCTTCATAGCTTGGCCCTATACCTTTGCCTGTTGTTCCTATAGCTTTATCGCCTTTAAGTCTTTCTCTTGCTTGATCAATCAAAGCATGATGATTTAAATTTAAATGGGCTCTATCGCTTATAAATAATCTTCCTTCTAAATTTTCAAATTGAGCCATTTCACTAATTAATACATCAGGATTAACTACAACTCCATTACCTATAACATTAATACATTGCTTATTTAAAACACCTGATGGCATTAAATGTAAAGCATATCTTATACCATCAACCCATATAGTGTGACCTGCATTATGTCCACCTGCACTTCTGCAAACATAATCATAATTTTCACATAGTTTATCAACTATCTTACCCTTACCCTCATCACCCCATTGGATACCAACGACAATATCTGCTTTACTCATAAAAAAACTCCATTTTGACTTAAATTTGGCGAGAAGGTGAGAGAATCGAACTCCCCAAAAAGTAGTCAACTACCCTTTCATCTGATTTGAAGTCAGTGGCCATCACCAGATAAGCTAACCTTCCAAAAATGATATTATATCTTAATATTTTTAATTGAAACAAAAATTAAACATATGAAATTATAAGCGTGTAAAAATACTTTGAAATATTATATTTTTTAGTTATAATGTTTGTTTTTCAGTGTCAAGTTTTGACAATTACAATTTTTGGATATATCAATGCATTCTTTCAAACAATCTTTTTTTATAAATTTTTGGGATAATTCCAAAGGCATGATTATACTTGGAATTTTAAGTGCTATTTATTTTGGAATTTTTGGCAGTGTTTGGGCTGTTACAGGTGAAATGACACGCTGGGGTGGAGAAATTTTAGAATTTTTTGGTATGGATTTAAGCCCCTATACTTACTACCAAAAGCAAAATTTAAGTGGCAATCCCTTAACAAGAATTGATGGTATCATGCTCATAGGTATGTTTATAGGATGCTTAGTAGCTGCATTTTTAGCAAATAAATTTAAATGGCGTTTGCCTGCTAGCAAAATTCGAATTTTTCAAGCTATTATAGGAGGAATTTTATCAGGCTTTGGTGCAAGACTTGCTTTTGGTTGTAATTTAGCAAATTTCTTTACAGGTTTACCTTATTTTTCTTTACATACTTGGGTTTTTACTTTATTTATGATTTTAGGAATTTATCTAGGTGTTAAGGTTTGCAATCTTGCCTTATTTAAGCCAAAAGCAAGATTACAACGCGTTTGCAAAGAAAATCAAAAATTAAAAACACAAAATAAAATTTCAAAAATATATTTTTACATAGGACTTGGTATATTTATAATTTTTATAACTTATGTTGTATTTATACTACAAAAACAAAATATTGATATTAAAAACAAAGAAAGCTTTTTTCCTTTAGCGTTAATATTTGGTTTTGTTTTTGGTTTTATCATTTCTAGGGCTCAAATTTGCTTCACTTCTTGCTTTAGAGATTTATTTTTATTTGGTAGAGACAATGCTATAAAAGGCGCTTTAATAGGTATGATCATAGCTTGTTTAATAGCTTTTGCTTTTATATTACAAGGGCATACTAGTAAAGTAATAGAAATATCACCAAACCTTGCTATAGGTGCTTTTTTATTTGGATTTGGAATAGTTTTTGCCGGAGGATGCGAGTGTGGTTGGATGTATAGAGCTTGCGAGGGACAAAGTCATTTTATTATAGTGGGTATTGCCAATATCATCGGTACTATGATCTTAGCTTTAAATTATGATCATTTCCCAAAAATACTAACAAATGGTATAAAAATTCATCTTTTAAATGATTTTGGTTATTTTAATAGCTTATTAATCAATTTAGCTTTGTTTGCTATTTTATTTTTGTTTGTTTTAAAATTTAAAAGATTATTCTTCCAACACAACAAAGGAAAATTATGATTATTCATTATAGTTTAAATTTAGAAGGTGAGGCATGCCCATATCCTGCTATAGCTACCATTGATGCATTAAAAGAATTAAAATCAGGTGAAGTCTTAGAAATTTTATGTGATTGCCCACAAAGTATTAATTCTATACCTCAAGATGCGAAAAATCGCGGATTTGAAATTTTAGAGATAGATCAAGATGGACCAACGCTTAGATTTTTAATTCAAAAACCTTAAAAATTAGATTTGAGTATTTACTCAAATCTTTATATTTATACGATATTTTTCTATTAAATTTTCATCCAATATCACTCCTATACCCACAGCATCATTGACTTCAACTATACCATCTTTGCAAGGGATTAAATTTTTCACCAAATGAGTAAAAAGCACACTTGTTGATTGAGAATACTCTATCAAATTACAATATTTAGTACTTGCTAGAAACTGCACCGTAGCAGCAAGTAAAATTCCTGTAGAAAAACCATGCGGGACTAAATCACAACCATATTTTAAAGATATTTTTTCAATTTCTAACATAGTGTCAAAACCACCGCATCTAGTAATATCAGGTTGCACAATAGAAACTTTTGACTTTTTAATAAAATTTTCAAACTCATTTAGCGTGTAAAAACTCTCTCCACCCGTAATCTTACAAGGTAAGTGTTCGCTAAGTCTTGCATAATCATAAAAATTATTTGCACTAACTGGTTCTTCTATCCACTCTAAGTTATATTCTTCAATTTCCAAAAATCTTTCTCTTGCATAAGAAAAATTTTTCCAAAGCCCTACTAAGTCAATACTAAGTTTAATATCATCACCCACTGCACCTCTAATATTCTTGATAATCTCTTTATCAGATAATGCATTATTACCAAAGCCTGCACCACCAAATTTTAATAGTTTAAAACCTTCTTCTTTTAAGTATTTTACTCTAGAAATATTTTCTTCCATATTTTTACTCGGAATAAAAGTAGCGTATGCATTTAAAAAGTCTTTTCTTTTTCCACCAAGTATAGTAGCTACACTTACACCATAAATTTTTCCAAGTAAATCATATAAAGCAATATTTATTGCACTTAAAGCACAAATTAATGCTCCGCTAAGTCCATAATACGCACTTCCCTCAATCAAATCATCCATAATCTTCTTAATATTTCTTGGATCTTGTCCTATTAAAATTTCACTTAAATTTCTACAAGATCCATGAGTACTAGGCTGCTCAAACATTATCTTTAAAACTGCTGCAGCACTATCACTTTCCCCTATTCCATAAAGATTATTATCTGTATAAATTCTTAATATAAAGGCATCTTCACCCCACTCACAAGACTCATCAAAAGTTTTTGTCCTTAACCATATAGGTTCAACCTTAGTAATTTTCATTATCCATCCTTTTTATCCATTTAATAAGCCCATAAAAGCTAATAGCAAGTATTACCAAAAAAGGAGCAGCACTCAAAACAACTGCAACTTTTAAGGTATTTAAATCTGCATTTATATAAAGCATTGCTAAAGGAATTAATCCAAGCATAATACACCAAAAAACTTTTAAATATTTACTAGGATTTTCACTATCTATTTTTGTGCTTACACAAGAAATAGTAAATGCAGTAGCATCCATATGAGAAGCCAAAAATACCATCATAAGCAGGAAATAAAAAAGAGCAAAAATAGTACCAAATGGTAGTGTTTTTATCAATGCTACCACTCCAGCTTCTCCAGCATTTGAACTAATAAAATTTGGAACATCTAAGATTCCACTTTGAAAAATATCTATTGCATATGAACTCAAAACTCCAAAGAAAAACCAAGTCCCAATACATCCACCCACAATAAGACCAAAAATTACTTGACGAATGGTCCTTCCTTTAGAAATTTTTGTCACAAAAATACTAACAGCAGGAGTGTAAGTAATCCAATAAAGCCAATAAAAAACTGTCCAATCAGAATTAAAGCTACTTACACCAGCAATATCATTATATAAGCTCATTGAAACATAATTACTAAAAAATACCCTTATACTATTTATTATATTATTTAATATAAATACACTATCTCCTAAAATAAATACCAATATTGCAAACACAAAACACAAGATACAAGATATTTTAGCAAGTTTTGCCATACCACTTGATAATCCAACAAAACTAGAAAAGGTAAAAACAGCTGTAACAATAGCTAAAAGAATAAATTTTAAATAAAAACCATCATTAATATCAAAAATTCCAGAAAGTCCAGCACTAATTGTAATTATAGAAAGGGTTGTAGTAAGTACAAGTCCACCAAAAGTACTAAATAAAAACACAACATCGATGATTTTATCAAGCACTATATTTTGATTAATATGCAAGATATTTGCTATTAAACTTGAAATTTTTAAATTTTTATTTTTAAAAATATAAAAATGAAAACACATTGCAATAGAACTTAAAGCATATACAGCCCAAGGCGTAATACCCCAATGCAAATACAAAAAGAAGTTGCACTTCTTAAAGCTTCTGTAGATTTTGGAGTAATATTTAATCCAGGTGCTAAATAATAATATGCCCATTCCATAAATGCCCAATACATAGTAGCAGATCCAAGTCCTGCACAAATAAACATAAAAATCCAAGCAGTATTTGAATAAGGATTTATCCCATCGCCTAATTTAATATTACCTATTTTAGAAAAAGCCAAGTAGAAAATAAAAACTACACAAATAAACTCAAAAAGTTGAACAAATGAGCCAAACATATGTGTAAGCTTACTAAAAAGAAAATTTGCTACTTCTAAAGCTTTACTAGGATTTATAAGTAAAATTACAATCACCATAAAAACCGCCAAGATAGATGTCACTATCAAAAATAAATCATAAGTTTTTTGATTATTTTTTTGCATAAATCTCCTTTTTGTTTCAAGTAGTAAATATATAGTATTTTCTTATTTTAAAATAAAACTTAAAGAAACTTTTATCATAAATGCATTAAAAGCCATACCTTAGTATTTTCAAATATTTTTTACTATAATAAAAAATTATTTAATCAATAAATTATTGCTACTAAAATACACAAATAAATAATGTTATTTCTCAAAATACAAAAATATTTAAAAAAATATCTTACATTGAAATTAAACACAAAAAAGGAGGAATACATGTGGCAAGGGAGAAATGATGGTGATGAAATTATCCATAAACGATTATTTAAATGTTTAAATCACTCTTCAAATAATAAATTATTAGGCTTTTGTTCATCATTGGGTGTGCAGAGAAATAATGGTAGAATTGGAAGTGAATTAGCACCAAAAATTATAAGAAAGAATATGGCAAATTTTGCTATACATGATGATTTTGATTTTGATGATTTAGGAGATATTGAAAATTTTGATACCCTAGAATTAGGCGATGAACTCTTTATCACAAGTGCTTAGAAATTTTACATAATAATTATTATGGTGTAATTTTAGGAGGTGGACACGAAACATCTTTAGCTTGTATTAAAGCGCTTTTAGATTACAAAAAAAGTGTAGGAGTTATAAATTTTGATGCACATTTTGATGTAAGAATTCAGGAGTTACATACTTCTGGAAATTCTTTTTACAAAGCTTATGAATATGCAAAAGAAAATAATTATGATTTTTCTTATCTTTGCTTGGGTGTAAGTAAATTATCTAACACAAAAGCACTTTTTCAAACTATGGATAATATGAAAGCAAGTTATGTTTTAGATACTGAATTTGAAAAATGTATAGAAGTCATTAAAAATTTCTTAAAACAAAATGAAGTTGTTTATTTAAGTATTGATATGGATGTATTTTCACAAAGCGTAGCTCCTGCTGTAAGCGCCCCTGCTGTTTTTGGTATCAATTTAAAAGAAATTTTAACTCCGATAAAAATTATTTTTGAAAGCAAAAAAGTTGCTTTAGCAGATATTTGTGAATTTAATCCTAAATTTGATATAGACAATCACACTGCAAAAATCGCTGCTTATCTAGCATATTTTTTTTAAGTAAAGGAATGATATGAAATTTGATAGTTTAAGTGTATTAGCTATTAGTATCGGGGTTTTATTGTTTGGTATATTTTTGAAAAAACGTTTTTTAATCTTAGAAAAATTTTGCATTCCCGCACCAGTTATAGGTGGATTTTTAATCAGTATAATCATTTGGATTTTAAGTTTTATTGAGATTAAAGTTGATTTTGATACAAGTTTACAAACTCCTTTAATGGTAGCTTTTTTTACCGTAATAGGATTAAGTGGAAGTTTTAAACTCTTAAAAGTAGGAGGAAAAGTACTTTTAATCTATCTAGGTTATTGCTGGTTTATGGCTTTAATGCAAAATTTTATCGGCATTTCCATGATGAGTTTATTCGATTTAAATAAACTATATGGAATTTTATGTGGTGCTGTTTCTTTGGAAGGAGGACATGGAAATGCTATAGCTTTTGGAGGTATGGTTGAAGAATTAAGTGGCTTAAATAACGCTAAAGTTTTAGCAGTGGCAGCGGCAACCTTTGGACTGATTTCAGGGTCTTTGCTCGGAGGTCCTGTAGCAAAATATCTTATAAATAAACACAAATTAAAAATCACAACTAATCAAGATATTAAAGATATAGATCCTCTAAAGCATGAAATTCACAATGCAAATTATAAAGATTTTTTAAAATCTTTATTTTTAATATTATGTATTATGTGTATTGGATTTTTTTTAAGTTCCAAATTTACACAATATAGCGGCTATTCTTTGCCTAGTTATGTTGGTGCTATGCTTGTTGCTATTGTTGTAAGAAATATTAATGATTCTTTTAATATTTTCAAGCTAAATCAATATACAATAGATACCATAAGTGAATTAAGCCTTGGTATTTTTTTAACTATGGCTATGATAAATTTAAAAATAAACGAACTAAGTGCTGTTGCTACACCTCTTTTTATTACTTTGATTGTGCAAGTTTTAGCTTTACTATTCTTTACAATTTTTATAGTTTTTAGATTATGCGGAAAAAATTATGATAGTGCGATTATGTGTGCCGGACTTATGGGACATGGTCTAGGTGCAACACCAAATGCAGTAGCAAATATGAATGCAGTTTGTTCTAGATATAATTTAACTTCAAGACAAGCTTTTTTAATAGTACCTTTATGCGGTGCTGTTTTAATTGATATTGTTGCAATACCTTTAAATACTTATTTGATTAATATTTTTTCATAGTTACTCTCGCATATTGCGAGAGTATTAGAGATGTTTTAGCATTGTTTCATAAGCTGCTTTAGTTCCTGGGCGAACTTTAGTTACCATGCTCACTAAAATAATCACAACAGAAGCAGCTAAAAATCCTGGAATGATTTCATAAATAGGAAAATCAAGCCACTCTGCTAAGAAATTTTTATATGCTACAACCACAACTGCACCAGTAATCATACCTGCAATAGCAGCATATCTAGTCATTTTTGACCAAAATAACGAAAAGAGCATTACAGAACCAAAACTTGCTCCAAACCCTGCCCAAGCATAAGCTACTATACTTAATACGCTTGAGTTTTTATCAGTAGAAATAATAAAAGCTATCACAGCTACTGCTAAAACACCAAATCTACCCAAAGTCATCACTGTTTTATTGGACGCTTCTTTGTTAAAAATTCTTTTATAAAAATCCTCTGCTATAGTTGAACTTGAAACAAGCAATTGCGAACTTGCTGTGCTCATAATGGCTGCCAAAATAGCACTTAATAAAACACCTGCTATCCAAGGATTGAAAAGCAATTGCGACATTACGATAAAAATCTTTTCAGGATCTTGCAAACTAAGCTCAAATTTACTCACATAAGCTATACCTAAAATACCTATCAAACAAGCTCCAATTAAAGATATAACCATCCAAGAAATTCCTACAAAAGTAGCAGTTGGAATATCTTTAGTTGATCTTATAGACATAAAACGCACCAAAATATGTGGCTGACCAAAATACCCAAGCCCCCAAGAAAGCGCTGAAACTATACCCAAAAAGCTTAATCCTTCCCCCATGGAAAAAGTATTTGGCTTAATTTCTTTGACTATATTAACAGCTTCACTAAAGCCACCCAAATGATAAATCATCACTATAGGTACGATAATCAAGGCACTCATCATTAATAAACCCTGAATCAAATCCGTCCAACAAACTGCCTTATATCCACCCAAAAATGTATAAGCAACTATAATCACAGTTCCTGTAGTAAGTGCATAATCATATTGGATTCCAAAAGTTGCTTCAAAAAGCTTTGCTCCACCTACAAGTCCTGAAGAAACATAAAAAGTAAAGAATATCAAAATAACAATAGCACAAACTATTCTTAATATATGCTTATCATCATCAAATCTTGTTTCAAAATAATCTGGAATTGTAATAGAATTTGCAATCACACTAGTATAAATTCTAAGTCTTTTTGCTACAAAAGCCCAGTTTAAAAATGCTCCTATACTAAGACCTATTGCAATATAGCTTTCAGCTAAACCACTTACATATAAAGCTCCCGGTAAACCCATTAAAAGCCAACCACTCATATCAGAAGCTCCAGCACTAAGTGCTGAAACTACTGGCCCCATAGAACGACCACCTAAAAAATAATCCTCTGAGTTTTTATTTTGTTTATAAAAATAAAATCCAATAAAAAGCATTAATGCTGAATATGCGACAAACATTATCGCAATTTGAGTATTAATGTGCACAACCTCCATTTTTTCTCCTTTTTATTTTAAAGCACGAATGCCTAAATTTCCATAACGGTGGAAAGATATACTTAAAGCTTTTTCATTATGATATAAAAGCAACTCAAAACGCCCATTCATTAAAGGCTTAGCATTGGCAATGATTTTTGCACAACTTGCTGCTTTTATGAAAATTTCATCATTAATATTTAATGGAGCAAAATAACGAATTCTTTCATAATCAGCTATTTTGCTAATGAAATTTTCTTTACTTTCTTTAAGGAATAAAGTTTTTGAACTAATTTTTTGATTAATCTTTTGCACAAGATCTATTTTCTCATGCTCATCGTAACTTAAAATAAGATCAATATTTAGCACACTGGCTGCTAAAATAACCCCTAAAATATCTTTTAAACTATCATCTTTATGTACTCTATAAGCGATATTTTTAACCTTTGTATAAGAGAAAATATTATCCTCGCCTCTTATATTGACATAATCTTTTGCACTTGCAAATTCATGTTTTGCATGATAAGCATAGCTTCTTGCCATAGCTTTAATGACTTCAAAATCGGCTTTATCTTTTTCATTTAAATCCAAGCTTAAAGCATTTAAATTTGATACTAATTCATTATCTAAAACATTTTGATCAGCTTGACTTTGCTCTATATCTAAAAATTGAGTGATGTAATTATAAATTCCAACTTTTCTACCAAAACCAATGGCTGATTTTTTAATACCACCAAAAGGTTGTCTAAGAACTATAGCTCCTGTTGTTGGTTTATTGATGTAAATATTTCCTGCCTCTATGTGAGTGTGGAAGTATTCCCATTCTCTCTCATCTAAACTTTCAAATCCTGCTGTAAGTCCATAACCTGTAGAATTTACTATATCAATAGCTTCTTTTAAATCTTTTGCTTTCATTACAGTTAAAATTGGCGCAAAAAGCTCATTCATGTGTGTAAAATCACCTTTTTTTGTACCATATTTAATCCCTGGAGTTAAAAGATAAGGATTATCATCTACAAATTTAGGCTTTAAAGCCCAACTTTCATATGGAGCTAACTCATCTAATGCTTTTTGCAGTTTTACATCTGGTTTATCTGCTAAAGCTCCAAGTTTATTTTTAAATACAAATGGATTTCCAACCGCCATAGAACTAGCAGCATCTACCAAGGTCTTTTTAAATTCCTCATCTTCATAAACTTCTTCTTCCAAAACAAGTAAAGAAGTAGCAGAGCATTTTTGACCTGAATTTGAAAATGCTGAATGAATGATATTTTTAATCGCACTATCACGATCAGCAAATTTAGAAACAATAGTTGCATTTTTACCGCCTGTTTCAGCACTTAAAAGTAAGGTTGGATTAGCTTTGAGCATTGCATAAGCAGTTTCTTCTCCACCGGTTAATACTGAAAATTTCACACTTTGATCAACAAGCAAGTATTTTGATATATCACTACCTTTAGCAGGTAAGAAAATCAAAGCATCTTTTGGAATTCCCGCATCCCAAAAGCATTTACAAAGCATATAACCTGTTAGCATGGATAAAGATGATGGCTTATATATTACTTTATTACCTGCAGCCAAAGGTGCTGCTATGGTTCCTACTGAAATACCTACTGGAAAATTCCATGGTGCAATTACCACACCTATGCCTTTTGCTTTAAAAGTAGTATTTGGATTTTGCTCTTTTAGTTTTTCCAAAGAATGTGGGTAAAATTCTAAAAAGTCTATAGCCTCACTAACTTCAGGATCAATCTCTAAGAAAGTTTTTCCTACTTCTAAAGCTGCTATACCTATTAAATCTCCTCTACGATCTCTAACAAGTTGAGCAGTTTTTGCTAAAATCTTATAAATTTCATCATGACTTAAATCACTAAAATTTGAGCTCTTAGCTACATCTAAAGCATATTTAATCTCTTTTTGGCCTGCTAAATGTGCTTTACCTATAGTGCGATTTTTGATTTTATCTTTAACTTCTATTACTTGTAAATTTTCATTTTTAATTTCTTCTTTTGCAACCGGATACACATCATAATTTTTTAAATTTTCATATTTAGTTCTTATATTTTTGGCCCATTCTCTATTTGCTTTTAAGATAAAATCTGTATCAGGTTCGTTTTTAAATTCTTTACTCTCATAAGAACTAATAGCCTTTGTCTCATTATTTCTATCTTGAGTTCTATGAGTAGAATTATCCAAACTAGCAACGCCTTCTAAAGATTTTATAAATAATTCTTTTTGCATTTGCCAATTTTTATCATTGATTTTAAGGTTGAAAAAATATCTCATGAAATTATCTTCACTAGTATTTTCATCAAGTCTTCTTACTAAGTAAGCAATGGCATTATTAAAATGCGCTTCATCACACACCGGTGCATAAAGTATAAGATCATGCATTTTAGAAAGCTCATAAGAGCATTGCAAGCTCATACCTTCAAGCATTTCAAAAGTAAAAGATGATAAAGCTCCTGCTTGTGAAATTCTAGTATAAGCATAAGCAATTTCAAATAAATTGTGACTCGCAATACCTACATTAATATATTTATAATTATCGCCTTCTAAGACAAAATCAAGCATTTTCTTATAATTACTATCTGTGTCAATTTTTTTATAAAAAGTAGGTAGAGCCCAACCTCTTTGCGAAGCTATAGTTTCTTCACTTTCCATATTCGCTCCTTTAACAAAGCGAATTTTTATAGGCTTCATACCTTTTAAAACTCTTTCTTTTGAAAAAGCAAAAAGTTTTTTCAAATATTCATAAGAATCAGGAAGATAAGCTTGTAAAACGATACCTGCTTTAATATTATACTTTGCAATACTTTCCATAAAAGCTTCAACGGTTAATTCTAAATCTCTAAATTCCTCCATATCAAGATTGATAAATTTAGACACACCTTGCTTTTTTTCTTCTTCTAAAGCAAGAGCATATAATTTATCCAATCTTTTTACCACTTCATCTTTAGAGTATTCAAAATCAATAATATTAATTTGAGAAAAAATGGTAGTGATTTTAATTGAAATATAAGTAATATAGCTTGTTTTTAATGCTTCTTCATATTTTTTTACTCTATAAGCACTCTCAGCCTCACCTAAAACCTCTTCACCAATTAAATTTACATTTAAAGTAATTTTATCTTCATCTTTTCTTTTACGCATATGAGGCTCTAAAACACTAGGATTTGCATCTAAAACCATAGCTTTAGTATCTTCTCTTAAATGCTTAATGAAAAATGGCACACTAAGAGTTGGTGCAAATTTTCCAAAATTTAAAAATGAAAAAAGCAAAAATTTTTCAAAAGCACTAAAAAAATCTGCTATACCATATTTATTTAAAGTATGCTCTATAAGCTCAAAACTCGCACTTTTATCTTTACATCTAAAAGAGCGATCTAAAAGTTCAATCAACATCACTTTATTTTTAGGATTGTTTAAAAGTTTTTGCATTTTGGCGTGAAATTCTTTTTCACTTTGAGAGATATTACTTTCTATTTTTCTTTGTAATTCTTCAGCTAATTGCAAAGCTTTTTGTATCATTTCTTCCTCCATTTAGTAATTAATATCTTTTATGATACAAAAATAGCCACAAAAATCAACATATATTTATTTATAATTTATTTTTTTATGTAAAAAAGTAACAAATATAAACATATATTTTTAATTGTAAATAAAATATTAGCGTAATAATAAATAATTATGAGTATTTCTTACACATCTAGCAATAATCTTTGCCTCTATATTGTAATCTTTCAAAATTTTCAAAGCCTCATTTGCATCTTTTTCACTCATTGCAGCTAAAAGTCCACCTGAAGTTTGAGGATCAAAATACATTATATCTTCATCTTTTTCATTTAAATTATCAACCCAAATTTTTAGGCTATCTTTATTTTTATAAGCTCCCGCTGGGATTATCCCCATATTAGCCATTGGCAAAACTCCATCCATTAAAGGAATTTCATTTTTATACACTTCTATCATAATCTCTTCATTTAACATTTCTTTTAAATGTCCCAAAAGGCCAAAACCAGTAACATCACTTAAAGCACTAAGACTTTTAAACCCCTTTAAAATACGACTTGCGTAAAGATTTAAAAAACTCATTTGCTCTATTGCTTTTAAAATCTTTGCTTTTTCTAGCAAACCAGCCTTGATAGCAGTGCTAATAATGCCACTACCTATAGGCTTAGTAAGTAAAATAACATCACCATCTTTTGCACTATTATTAGCTATAAATTTCTTAGGATGAACCACACCTGTCACACTAAGACCAAAAATAAATTCATCATTTTCTATAGTATGGCCACCTACTAGCACAGCACCAGCTTCTTCAACCTTAGCTCTAGCACCTTCTAAAACTTCAAGTAAAATTTCATTGTTAAAATGACAAGTATCAAAGCCTACAATATTTAAGGCATTAATCACCTCAGCACCCATAGCAAATACATCACTTAAAGCATTGGCAGCAGCTATAACACCAAAATGATACGCACTATCAACCACAGGTGTGATAAAATCAAGTGTTTGCACTAAAGCTAAATCTTCATTTAGCTTATAAACACTTGCATCTTCGTTATTATCAATACCACTTAAAATGTTTTCATGCGGTTTTAAAATGCCAAGAATTTTGTCAAGACCCACCGAGTCTAGTTTGGCAGCTCAACCCGCAGCTTTTACATATTGAGTTAGTTTTTGGTCTTTATATATCATAAAGAAATAATCTTTGCCTTTCCAAAAAGTTCATTTAAAATTTCATAAGCATTACCTATTTTGCCTATTTTAAGCTCTTTAGTTTTACCAAAAAATTCCAAACATGCCCCACAACTATAAATTTCAACCCCTAAATTTTCAAGCTCTTTCATAGCTTCAAAAGCCATATGAGAACAATCAGTATTCATTAAAACACTATCATTAACACAAAGGATTTTTACAGGTTTATTAGGTAAATCTTTTAAGGTTTTTAAAAAACCTAGCATTAGATTTTTCCCAAGTTCCCCTTCGCCTACTTTATCGCTTTTTAAAAACAACACGTTATATTCTTGTAAATTTTGTTCTTGAATTTGAACTATATTACCATCTTTTATAATGCTAATAATACTTTCATCATTTACATCTTTCACACTAAAGTTCAAATTTAAAGATTTTAAAAACCTCATTACATTTTCTTTAGAAGCTTGAGAATTTAAAAGAATTTCTAAATTTTCATTTTCTTTTAACTCTTCTAAAGCCTTTTTTGTCTCTATCACAGGACGCGGACAAGCTAAATCTCTACAATCAATTTTCATTTTTTACCTTTTTTACTTAATGATATATTTTTATAACTTGTATTCAAATTAAGTTTTATCTTTTTCTTGATTTTTCTTGAAAAATAATTCTTTAAAGCGCTTATTAGTGTATTCTTCTACATCTTGTTGTAAAATTTTAAAATTTTGAATTAGCTCATAAGCTCTAGGAGTAAGCTTACTACCTGATTGACTTCCTCTTCCTTTTTTAGCAATGAGCAATTCTTCTTTCATATTTTTTTCTAAATCCTGTATATAAAGCCAAGCTTTTTTATAATTCATCCCTAGTTGTTTAGCCGCTTGGGAAATACTTCCGCATTCTCCAACTAATTCTAAAATATCTGTTTTCCCTTTACCAAAAAGTAATTCTCCATCAGGATTTTCTACCCAAATTTTGCTTTTTATATGAAATTTTTTACCTTTTTTTTCTTCAAAACAACCAAGTTCGCAGTATTTAACATCAATTTTATAAGTTTTAAGCGTAGCTCTCATATCAGCCATATTAAAGTTTTTAGCACATTCTAAAGCATCTTTACATGATATGCGACGCTTAGAATCTAGTTTTGTTTCTAATTTTTCTAAAATTTCACTTTTTGCTATATTTTTATTTAACTTTCCAAATTGACCTAACTCGCAATCTGAAATTTTTACATCCATTTTTTTTATACTAGCTTGAAAATCTTCTTTGGAGTATTGTTTTAAAAGCTCTAGTGCTTTTTTACAAGTAAGTTTATTATTTTCATCAAGATTTTTTTGAATTTGCAAATTTAATTCTTCCATGAATTAACCTTGGATTATAAGTAGTAAAAAAGGGTGCCTGTAAACACCCTTTGGGTTATTTTGCATCAAGTCCTAAATTTTGGCCCTTAAGCAAAACTCTTTTTCTATACATTGCACTAACTTCAGCTGCATCACCAACCAAAAGTGCATTTGTAGAACAAACCGCAGCACACATAGGCACTTTACCTTCTGCAATACGATTTTGTCCATAAAGTTCTCTTTCTTCATGAGAGTTAGTAGGTTCAGGACCACCTGCACACATAGTACATTTATCCATTTGACCTTTAATACCAAAAGCACCATCTCTTGGAAATTGTGGAGCACCAAAAGGACATGCATAAAGACAATACCCACAACCTATACAAATTTTTTTATCATGTAAAACAATACCATCAGCTCTAATATAAAAGCATTTTACAGGACAAACTTGCTCACATGGAGCGTCTGTGCAGTGTTGGCAGGCAAGAGTTGTTGAAAACTCTTTTCCTTCTATGCCTTCATTTAGAGTGATTACCTTTCTTCTATTAATCCCCACTGGCACTTCGTGCGCACTTGAACAAGCCACTTGACAAGCAAAGCAAGAAATACAGCGATTATTATCTACATAAAATTTCATTCTAGCCATAACTTACCCCTTAAGCCTTTTCAAGTCTGCAAAGTCCTGCATTAAATTCAGAAATTTGCGTATTTATATCAAAACCATAGTTAGTAACCGTGTTAGAACTTTCACCTATAGTATAAGGTCTAGTGCCTTCAGGATAATTATAACTTAAATCCACTCCTTGCATAATACCCGCAAAGTTATAAGGCAAGCAAATTCTATCCGGTGTAACAGAATGATTATGCACACATTTTACTTTAATCTTAGTACCTTGCGGTGAATGAATCCACATCATATCTCCATCATTTATACCATATTTTAAGGCAAGTTCAGGGTGAACATTAGCAAACATTTCAGGTGTGATTGCAGCAAGATATTTACTAGTTCTCTCAAGCATACCTGCACCACTTAAATTTACTAAACGCATACTTGAAATGATAGTTGGAAACTCTTTACTCCAATCTTTCTTTTGTTGCTCGCTGATAAATTTACTCTCAACTCTGAAGTTTTTCTCTTGATCACCCCAAGTAGGATATTTTTTAACCAAATCCCAACGAGGTGAGTGAATAGGCTCTCTATGTAACGGAATAGGATCTGCAAATTCCCAAACTTTCATTCTAGCTCTTGCATTACCTAAACAGCAAGCACTCTTTTCTCTACATTTTTCTAAAATAATACCTGAAATATCTGTACTCCAGCTAGCGCCCATTAATTCTTTTTCGCTATCACTTAGTTTGATATTAAATACTTTTTCAATATTTGCCTTAGTGATTTGTGGGTAACCACCTTTAACTTTACATCCTTTTGGAGTAAAGGCATCATCTGCTAATTGAGAATGTCCTTCATGCTCTAAACCAAAGCGGTTTCTAAAGCCCATACCGCCTTCTTCATAAGGCACATCAGTATTCCATAATATAGAAGTTCCCGGATGTTGTTCATCCCAACAAGGCCAAGGTAAGCCATAGTATTCGCCTTTAACTTCACCACCAAGACCTCTTTGAGTATCAGGATCAAAATGTTCCCAATTTTGTTGGTGTTTTCTTAAGCGTTCAGCTGAAATACCTCTTAAGCCTATACTTAAAAGACCATTACTCATTTCTCTTGTAGCATCATCAGGCCATATAAAATTATCATCATTATCATCTCTTGTTTGTACAAGCTTATGATCTTTCAATTCCATTTTCATACCGCGAGTATATTCTTTATAAAAACCGAATTTTTTAGCAAAAGCAAACATAATCTCTTGATCTTCTTTGCTTTCATAAATTGGTTTTACTACTTGAGAACGCCATTGCATAGCACGATTAGTCGCAGTGACATAACCTTCTGTTTCAAATTGAGTACAAGCAGGGATAATATAAATACCATCGGAACGATCTGCTAAAACTGCTACTTCATTTACAAAAGGTTCAGCGATTACAATCATATCAAGTTTTTTAAGCGCTTCTTGAATTTTTACCGTATGCGCCATAGAAGTAATACCCGTTCCTTGCACCCAAAGCACACGGATAGGTGAGTTAGAATAAGTTTTTTCTTCATGTAAAACGCCTTGCCACCATTTTGCTAGTGAAAAACCTTTTTCATGTATCCATTCTTTAGAATAAAATCTTGAATTTAAATATTCTCTATCTACATTCCAAAAATTAGCAAAATGATTCCACGCATTATCATCAAGCCCATAATAAGCTGGTAAAGTATCAGCCAAACAGCCCATATCAGTAGCACCTTGAACATTATCATGACCTCTAATGATGTTTGTTCCTGCACCTGGTTTGCCTATATTACCAAGAACGAGTTGTAAGATAGCTAGAATTCTTGTGTTGGAGCTACCTACTGAGTGTTGAGTAATACCTAAAGCCCAAAATAGCGTAGCAGGTTTGATTGTAGCTAGCATTCTTGTAATTTTTTCAAGTTGAGCAGCTGGAACGCCTGTTACATCTTCTACAACTTCAGGAGTCCATTTAGCAGCCTCTGCTTTTATTTCTTCAACACCATAAGTTCTAGTTTTGATTAATTCTTTATCTTCCCAACCGTTTTTGAAGATCAAATGAAGCATACCATAAACTAAAGCTATATCTGTGCCTGGACGAATTCTTACATATTCATCAGCATGTACTGCAGTTTTTGTAAATACAGGATCTACAACTACCAATTTAGCATTATTACGATCTTTTGCTTGTAATAAGTGTTTAAATCCGATAGGATTTGCCACAGCAGTATTTGCACCAAAAATAATCATCATTTTTGAGTGTTTAGTCACATCACCAAAATGATTTGTCATAGCGCCATAACCCCATGTATTCGCCACACCGGCGACTGTTGCGCTGTGTCAAATTCTAGCAACGTGGTCTATATTGTTAGTACCCCAAAATGCTGCAAATTTTCTAAAATAATAAGCTTGTTGGTTATTAAATTTAGCCGAACCTAAAAACATAACGCTATCAGGTCCATTTTCTTTACGGATTTCAAGCATTTTATCACCAATTTCATTGATAGCTTGTTCCCAAGTTAAACGTACCCATTTGCCATTTTCTTTTTTCATAGGATATTTAATACGCTGCTTTGATTTAGTAAGATCGATTTGATCTATCCCTTTACAGCAGTGTGATCCTTGAGAAATAGGATGTTCTATAGCGTTTTCTTGACGCACCCAAACTCCATCTTGTACTTCTGCTTTAATTCCACAGCCTGCACTACAGATACTACAGATTGTTCTAACAATCTTAGAATCTGGATAAGGATTTGCTACTTCTTGTTCACTTGCAGCTCTAATAGCTTTGTTTTCACTACCAAAAGCCGCACTTCCAAGACCAGCAATACCAGCAAGCTTAAGAAAATTTCTTCTTGCTAATGCCATCTTCTTCCTTTCTTAATTAATAAGCTATTTTGTAGTATTTTTCCCAATGCATAGTTTTTCTATAAAGCACTTCTTTTTTAGTACTTTTTCCTAAAACTACGGTATTTTGCTCTTGGTAATCATCTTTAGCTAAAGCATTCATACTTGCCCCAGCTACTACCCCTAAAGCACCAATTTTCAAAGATTTTTTTAAAAAATCCCTTCTTTGATTGGCCTCCATGTTCTCTCCTTTGAAATAAAAGTAAAGAATAACTATAAATACTTATTTTCAAAGTATTTATACACTTAACAAAATAAATTTTGCATATTTTCACTTAAGATTTTATTTAATTTCTATTTTCATAAAAAGATGATTTTGATAATATGTATTTTGGTAACAAAATACATATTAATTTCTATAATTTACTAAGTTCTTCTATATTTGTTTTGCTAAATTTAGTAGGAAGTCTTGGCTCATAAGGAAGTCTTTGTAAAGCCTCATCTGCTACACTTTTACCTTCTTTTTTTATAGGTGCTTGTACTTCCAAATAAGCTCTTTCATTTACAAAAAAGACTTTCATAATATTGGCAATAGCAATGTAAAAATTTGAGTTTTTGTGGATTTGTAATTTTTCTATAAACTCATCTATTACAGGGTTTATCACAAAACGAAATAATTGCTGTGCAACTTTTAAATCATGCTCAATAATACTTGCCATAAAAGCAAACAAAAAGCCAAATTCATCTTCACTTTGCCTACAATCTTCTTTTTTTCTAAATTTGGTTTTTCTAATGATTTCACAGGCTTGAAGCTTCATTTTGCCATCATCCCTACCCTCATCATAAAAAGAAGCACTAATAGGCACATTCACATAAGAAAAATCAAAAAACACTCCATTTTGTTCTTCTTTAAAGCTTGCAAAATCACATGCACTAAGTTTTTCAAAATCAGACTTTAAACTATCATCTAAAGGACTTTGAGCTAAAACTAAAACTTGCTCATGCCAAATTTTAAACTCATTTTCGTCGATAAAATTGAATGCTTTTGAAAAAAATTCATAAAAATATTTACGCGAAAGATCAATATCTTGTATCATTAATTTTCCTTGTTATTTTTATTTGATTATAACAAGGAAAATTTAAAAAAATCAAGTGAGATTTTAAAATTTTGTTTTAGAATCGTAAGTAAATGATGGATTGATTTGTTTTTTATCGCTTAGTTCTTTATACCAATAAGAATGTAAAATATAAACTTCCTCTTCTTCTTTATAACCACTAATCATAGAGTGGATACTTCCTTTAATAGCAAATACGGCCATATAAATATGAATAGCAAAAAATACTGCACATAAAATACCCAAAATATTATGGATGATAGCTGAAGCTCTTAAAATATCTACATGAGAAATTCCAAAAATAGATTGCAAAGAAGTAGAATTAAAATCAAGGAAAAACATAAACGCACCAGTGATTATCATCAAAAAGCCACCAAAAACAGCTATATAATACCAAGATTTTTGACCAAAGTTAAACTTACCCGCAGGCACAGGTTTTTTCTCTTTGCTTAAATATCCACCTACTATCATCATCCATCTTAAATCATAACTCGCAGGAAGCATTCTTTTAATCCAACACAAAAGCATAGGAATGATGGAAATGATAAATAAAATAGTAGCAATACCATGTAAGTTTTTACACATTCTTACAAAAAATCCACCGCCAAAATACGATCCAAAAATCATAATAAGTCCGGTTGGTACAAGGATAATCCAAGAGATTGCTGCTACAAAATGAAACAATCTTTCAAATACTGAAAAAGCGTAAATTTTCTTACCATCATGAGAAAATTTCTTTGGACCTATGACCATATAATGCAAAGCAAAAGCTGAAATTACGACTATAAGTATAATCAAAACAGCACTTGCAATATACTCACCTTGCAGTTTAGTCCACAAAGCACCAAAATTTTGATAACTTTCTATATTCATCACTCTTTGCACATCCCAAATTTGAGTATTTTTAACTTCAAAATTTTCTTGAGCAAATAGAAAGTTAAAACAGGCTAAAAGAGCTAGTATAACTCTATGCATAAATTACTCCTAAACATTACACGCTAGAAAAAGCTTAGCGTTGTAGTTTTGTTAATTTTCAGTTTCCATTTTTATTTTAAAAAAAGTTTTATTTAAAAAACATAAATTTGTAAAAAACTACAAAAAAACTCAATTTTTAGTTTCTTTTTGAATAATTTTCATAGCCAAATTCTCTTACCATAGATAAATTTTCATTTTTATCTAAGAACATTAAATTTGGAAGTCTTACTCCATTAAAAGTAGTGTTTTTAACTATGGAATAATGAATTTGATCTAAAAATACAATTTTTTGTCCTATTTTTAACTCTTGATTAAAAGCATACTCACCCATGATATCCCCTGCTAGGCAAGTATTGCCACCAAGTAAATAAGCAAATTCATTTTCTTTTAACTCGCTGTAATTTTGTCCATCACGACTTGATAAAATTCTAGCATTTAAAACCTCGCTTGTATAAGGCATGATGATAGTATCTGGCATATGAGCTTCACTTGAAGTATCTAAAATAGCTATTTTTTTCTCATTTTCTACTATATCTATCACACTTGCAACTAAAGTCCCACACTGCCAACCCACAGCCTCACCTGGCTCAAGATATACTTGCACTCCATATTTATCGCTAAATTTTTTACAAAGATCAATTAGTTTTTGCGTGTCATAACCTTCTTTAGTAATATGATGGCCTCCACCAAAATTAACCCATTTCATATTTTTAATAAATTTTGAAAATTTAGCCTCAAAAGCATTTAATACAAGCTCTAAAGAATGCGCACTTTCTTCACACAAAGCATGAAAATGAAGCCCACTTAAAGCACTTAAATCTTCATTTTCAAAATCAATCGCACGAATTCCTAGTCTTGAAAATCTACCACAAGGATTATAAAGTTCTTTTGGGGCTACTGAAAGCTCTGGATTGCAACGCAAACCAAGAGACTTTTTACTTGCTTTGTCTTTAAATTTTTTAAACTGATTAAAAGAATTAAATACTATATGGTGTGAAAGATCTATGATTTCATCTATTTCATCATCTTTAAAAGCAGGTGAAAAAGTATGAATTTCTTTATTCATATATTCTTTTGCAAATTTAGCTTCCCAAAGCCCACTGCAAGTACAGCCTGATAGATACTCACCCACTATATCCATAACACCTGAAAAAGCAAAACCCTTTAGCGCAAGTAAAACTTTTGCTCCACTTTGCTCGCTCACTTTAGCCAAAAGTTCACAATTTTTTCTAAGTTTATCTTCTTCTAAAATATAAGCAGGGGTTTGAAAGTCTTTATCTAGATGATTTTTAATTAGCATTATTTATCCTTAATTTTTGATTTAAAACCACTTGTATAACAAATCATATTAAAATTATATCTTGTTTTTATAATTTACAATCATTAATCAAATAATAGTTATAATCAAAATCCAAATCAAAATTAATTTAGGAGTAAAAATTTAATGGACAGAAGGTTATTTTTAAAATTTAATGCTTTAGGTTTAGCAAGTATTAGCAGTGCTTATGCAATGGGGGATCATTCTCATCATAATATGCACTCAAAACATACACAAAAAGATACAAAAGAAATCGATACTTCTTTTATCAAACTAGAAAATCCAAACATTAAACTACTCGATGAAAAAGACTTTCCTAGCGGACAAACATTAGCAAATTTAAAACTTCTAAAAAACACAAGTACAAAGAAAAATTTCTTTAGATCAAGTATAGAAATCAAAGAAAGTCAAATAGAGCTTGTTAAAGGTAAAAAAACAAAATGCTTTACTTACAATGGCTCTATACCTGGACCTAAAATAGAAGTTTATGAAGGTGATACGGTTGAAATTTTGGTAAAAAATAGTTTAAAAGAGCCAACTACTATCCACTGGCATGGACTTGACATACCACCTGAGCAAGATGGCAACCCACACGATCCTATCATGCCTGGTAGAGAAAGAATTTATCGCTTTAAACTTGGAGAAAATTCAGCAGGAACTTACTGGTATCATCCGCACCCACACTACACCACAGCAAAGCAAGTTTATAAAGGCTTAGCAGGGGTATTTGTAGTAAAAGCTAAAAAAGATGCGTTGTCGCATTTACAAGAACAAGATTGGGTGATTAGTGATTTGCGTTTAGATGAAAACGCACAAATTCCTGATAATAATTTATTTGATTGGCTAAATGGTAGAGAAGGAAATTTAGTTCTTATCAATGGACAATTAAAACCAAAAATAACACTTGACAAAGCTCAAAGAATTCGTATTTATAATTTTTGTGCGGCAAGATATTTAAATTTACGCATTAAAGGTGCTAAATTTATTTTAGTAGGAACTGATGGAGGGCTTATAGAAAAAGGTGTTGAATTAGATGAATTATTTTTAAGTCCTGCTTCAAGAGTAGAAGTGCTAATCAAAGCAAGTAAGGGTGAATTTAAACTTGAAAGTACTTATTATGACCGCGATAAAATGCTTGTTAAAGAAGAACCTTACACTCTTATGTTAGCCGATCTTAAAGTAGAAAAAACTATAGAAAACATACCTGAAAAGCTACGAGAATTTTCACCTTTAAAAGAAGCTACAAGCTTTAAAGAAGTGATTATGAGCGAAGATCATATGCAAATGCATGGTATTAGTAAAAAAAGTGAAGAAGAAATCAAAAAAAGCCTTGCCTCTATGTTTTTAATCAATGGTAAAACATTTGATATGAATAGAACGGATTTAACCTCAAAATTAAATGAAGTAGAAGAATGGGTAATAAAAAACAAATCGCACATGGATCATCCTTTCCATATACATGGAACACAATTTGAACTCATATCTTCTAAATTTAAGGGTAAAATAACAAAAGCAAAATTCAGAGCATTGCAAGATACGATTAATGTAAGACCTGGAGAAGAATTAAGACTTAGAATGAGTCAAAAATTTACCGGTATTAGAATGTTTCACTGCCATATTTTAGAGCATGAAGATCTTGGAATGATGGGAATTTTAGAAATCAAAGAATAAAGGTAAAAAAAATGGTAAAAGTTGAATTTTTAGGGCCAATTAACAAAGAAAGCTTAGAACTAAATGTAAGTAATCTTAAAGAATTAAAAGCAATTTTAGGGCAAGATGAAAGCTTAAAAGAATGGCTTGAACTTTGTGCAGTTGCTTTAAATGATGAAATGGTTTTTGATGATAAAACTACCTTAAAAGATGGGGATAAAATTTGCTTATTACCACCGGTTTGTGGAGGATGAGTTATGTTTGAATTACACCAAGGAGCCTTAGAAATTCCTAGCATTTATGCTAGATGGTATGAATATGCTAAAGATAAAAACTGCGGAGCTTTGATCACATTTTGCGGTATAGTGAGGGCTGAAGATGAGATTGAGGCTTTAAGTTTTGATATATATGAGCCTTTATTAAAAACTTGGTTTGAAAAATGGTGCCAAAAACTTGCAAATGAAAATGTAAGCTTGATGTTTGCTCACTCTATCGGTGAGGTTAAAGTACATGAGAGTTCTTATTTTGCTGGGGTTTTAAGCAAGCAAAGAAAATTAGGACTTAAGTTAATTAATGATTTTGTAGAAGATTTTAAAGCAAGCGCACCTATATGGAAATATGATATCATTAATGGCGAAAAAATTTATGCCAAAGAACGCTCTTTGAAACTTCAAGGAGCAGGAATTTTAAGCACTAAGGACTAAAATGCTAACTTCTTATAGCCAAAGTTTAGACATACTTCATTCACACATACAAGCATATGAAAAGATAGAAAACATCGCTTTAACACAGTGCTTAGATAGAATTTTAGCCATAGATATCAAAGCTTCTACTAACAACCCTCGATTTCCTACTGCTTCTATGGATGGCTATGCGATTAAATTTAGCGAACAAGATGAGCCTTTGTCTATCATAGGCGAAGTACCTGCTGGAATTTTCCCAAGCTTTAAAATACAAAATAAAGAATGTGTTAAAACCTTTACAGGCTCTTTGATAAGTGAAGGTTGTGATACCTTAGTGCCTGTGGAAAAAGTTGAAGTTAAAAATGGTGTGATTTATATAAAAGAAAAAGTTCCACAAGGCTTTGCTGTGAGAAAGGTGGGCGAGAGCTACACTAAAGGTGAAATTTTACTCACAAAAGGCACAAAGCTAAGCTATAGCGAGATAGCACTTTTAGCTGAGCTTGGATATTTTCACATTAGTGTTTTTGCTAAACCTATCATAGGTGTGCTAAGTAGTGGAAGTGAGATCAAAGACTTGGGCGAAAGCTTAGAGCACCCTGCACAAATTCGCTCATCAAACCATATAGCCATAGCTAATATGGCGAAAAAACTTGGTGCTGAAGCTAGAATTTTTCCACTTTTAAAAGATGATATGCAAAAAACCCCAAGTGTTTTAAAACAAGCACTTAATGCATGTGATATTTTAGTTACCACCGGTGGAGTTTCCATGGGGGATTTTGACTTTTTAAAGCAAGCTGTTAAAGAATATGAAATCATCATAGACAAGGTCGATGTAAAGCCTGGCAAACACATCAAAATAGCCAAATTTGAAGATAAATTCATCTTTGCGCTACCGGGTTTTCCGTACTCGGCTATGGTGATGTTTAATTTATATGTAAGAGAACTTTTAAATGCTTGGCTTTTACAAGAAAAAGACTATATATTTAAGGCATTTGCAAATACTGACTATAAGAAAAAAAGTTCACATTTAGAATTTGTAGCTTGTAATGTAGAATTTAAAGATGGAAAAATTTATGCCAATTTAAAAGGCAAAAAACAAGGCTCAAGTGCTATCATCAACAACCTTAACCACAAAGCTGCACTTATGATAGCAAATGATGATATAAAAGAAAATGATTTAGTGGATATTGTTTTAATGCCTTAGTTTTTACATAAGTATTTTTTCATATCAAAATGCATTATTTTGGTATCATTTTTTAAATACAATGGATGTCTTGGGTTATTAGTTTTTGTAACTCCCAAACACAACCATTTTCTTGTTTTATTAAATTTATCTTGAGTAAAAATATCCTTTAATAGCACATGCAAATATTCTCTTATATTAATTAAATTTCCCCAACAAGCCAAAATATCCACATTTTTATATTCACATAAAATGTGATTTATATACTCTAAATTTTTGTTATGTATATCAACATTATATCCATAAGGAAGTTTATTTGGATTAGTTGAAATTTCTGGATAAATATTCAACATTATAAAGCTTTCATAATTATTAAATTTAATTATATTTTCTAATTTTTTTATGGTTCGATCAGCTTTTTTATCAGTTGCAATACTAGGATTGATTCCTATGCATAGTAAAATACTATTTGATTTCTTTCCTAAAACATATCTACACTTTTCATCATATACATATATATCATAATTTTTCATGCATAACCTTAATTTAATATACTAAAATATCAAAAAATTCCTTTTCTAAAAAGTCCTAAAAGTTTTGTATTAATGTAATAATTATTTCTACCTATTTTAACACATTCTAAAACCCCTAATTTTTCACAAATTTTAAGATATTTTGAAGCACTCTGTCTTGAAATATCTAGTTTTTTTATTAAAAAATCTATTTTTGTATAAGGGTGAGAAAACAAAAGTTCCACAAAATCTTTACTATAAAAATTTGTTTTATTTTGCAAAATATCGCTTACATCGTTCATCATTTTTTCTATTATAATGATGGTTTCAATTGTCTTTATAGCAGTTTGCTCTATACCTTTTAGTATATATTCTATCCATTCTAAAATAGCATCTTCATCGCGTACTTTTTGCAAAAGAGTATAATATTCATCTTTATTTTTAACTATATAAGCACTTAAATATAAAATAGGCAAATCCAAAAGCCCTTTATACACTAAATAAAGTATATTTATAATCCTACCTGTTCTACCATTTCCATCATAAAAAGGATGTATGCTTTCAAATTGATAATGGATGATTGCCATTTTTACTAAAAAATCAAGTTCATCTAGAGTATCATCATTAATATATTGCTCTAAATTTTTCATAAGCTCTTGTATATCATCAAAATTTTGTGGTGGTATATGCTTGATTTCACCTGTAATAGGATTTTTGAGCATGGTTCCACTTTGTTTTCTAAAACCTGCATTATTCCCTTCTAACCTTTTTTGAATTTCTAAAATATGAGCATTTCTTAATAGTTGTTCTTTTTTTAAAAGCTCATATCCTTTTTTTAAAGCATTTTCATAGTCTTTTACTTCTTTTGTCGCCCTTGTGAGTTTCTTTTCATCAATTTTAGACAAAAAAAGCTCATCGTGAGTAGTAATAATATTTTCTATCTCACTTGAATCTTTAGCTTCTTGCAAAATTAAAGCATTGATTAAAATATTTGGGTTTGGAATGCTTTTACTAAGTCCATTTAATTCGGCTAATTTTCTTGAAGCTTTGATGATAAGGTTATAAATATTTGCGTTTAATTTTATATCTAAAGGTAGTTTTGGCGGTATAAACTCTTTCATGTTTTTTCCATATGTTAAAATTTATAAAATTTTTTAACATTATAAAAAAATATGTTAAAAAAATCAAAAATTTTTAACATATTAATTCTACACACCTTGAGTATAGTATCTTACTTTCTTTTCCCTATTGCAATAAAAACCTAGCTTTAATATAATTTCAAAAACCACAAAGGAGAGAAAATGGACTCAAAAATCTTTTTAGAAAATGGTCGTGTTAAAAGTAAAGGTTATGCCATGCTTAGCAAGGATTCTAAATTCACCCCTTTTGAATTTACACGCCATAAAGTAGGTAAAAACGACATCTTAATCGCTATCAAATACGCAGGAATTTGTCATAGTGACATACATACCGCAAGAAGCGAATGGGGCGAGGCAACCTACCCTTGCGTACCTGGCCATGAAATAGCAGGAGAAGTCATCGCAGTAGGTGAAAATGTGAGTAAATTTAAAGTAGGCGATTTTGTTGGGGTTGGGTGCATGGTAAACTCATGCGGAGAGTGCGAAGCATGCAAAAAATCTCAAGAGCAATTTTGCGAAAATGGTAAAACCATCTACACTTATAACTGTAAAGATGTATTTCATGATAATGAAAACACCTATGGAGGCTACTCAAACAACATCGTAGTAAGTGAAAAATTTGCTATCAATGTGCCACAAAATGCACCACTTGACAAAGTAGCGCCTTTACTTTGTGCAGGTATTACTACCTACTCACCGCTTAAATTTTCAAATATCAAAGAAGGTTCAAGCGTAGCCATAGCAGGATTTGGTGGGCTTGGTATGATGGCAGTAAAATATGCTGTGAAAATGGGTGCAAAAGTAAGTGTTTTTGCAAGAAATGAGAACAAAAAATCAGAAGCTCTAGCTATGGGTGTGAGTAATTTTTATACTAGTACAGATAAAAGTGTGGTGAAAGAAAGATTTGACCTCATCATCTCTACCATACCAACCTCTTATGATCCGCTAGCTTATATGGATTTATTAAAATTTGGTGGTGAGATGGCTATAGTAGGATTACCTCCACATGAAGTAAGTCCTAGCATTAACATCATTCATTTTGTACATAAAGCCGGTAAAAAAGTATATGGCTCGCTTATTGGGGGCATTAAAGAAACTCAAGAAATGCTTGACTTTTCTTTAGAACATGGAATTTATCCTGAAATTGAACTCATTAAACCAAGCGAGATTGACAAAGCTTATGAAAACCTCACTTCAGGAAAAGCCAAATTCCGCTATGTAATCGATATGAGCGAGCAGGATTAATACTCATCAAAAATCACATCGCTAGTATCAAAACCTCTTTGCTTGGCTATTTCAAGCAAAGAGTTTATTTGCTCTTTTGCTAAAATCTCTCTTGATAAAATCCAAAGATATTTTTTATCAGGACTACCTACAATAGAAACTTGATAATTTGTATCAATGTAAATAATCTCATAATTTGGCTTGTTAAAAACATTCATAAAAATACTAAATTTAACCGCTAAAGATCTTGGTGATTTTACCCTAGCTTTGCCATTTGCCTGAGAGATTTCTCCATTTTCTTTAGTGCATATATTTTTGACTTTGATTATAGGTGTAGAGCCTTCATACTCTAGCTCATATTCTGCTTTAGCACTTTTGCAAGTTTTTTGAAAAAAGGCAGGTTTTCTAGCCATTTCTAACCATGTGCCCATGTATTTTTCTAAATTTATACCATCTAATAATTCTATCATTTTTCTTCCCTTTGATTTGCCTCGCCCCAATCACACATCGCTTGTAAAATAGGAATTAAACTTTGTCCTTTTTTAGCAAGGCGGTATTCTACTTTTGGAGGGATTTGTGGGTATTCTTTACGCGTGATTAAATCATCATTTTCAAGCTCTCTTAAAGTATGTGTTAAGGTCTTAAAAGAAATATTACCAAGATATCTTTTAAGTTCATTATATCTTACAACTTCATAACGAAACAAACAATACAAAACGCTCATCTTATACTTTCCTGAAATCAAAGATAAAGTATAATTAAATCCGCATTCCGTAAAATCGCACTTTTCTTCCATATACTTTCCTTTTATATAGTATCTTACATAAATTTCAGTATTGAAATAAAATTATAGTTAAATTATAATTTTAAAAACATAAAAGGATAAAATATGCAAAAAGTATTATTATTAAACGGTGCAAAAGAATTTGGACACTCCAAAGGAAGACTAAACACAAGCTTGCATGAGCTTGCACTTAAGACTTTACAAGAGCTTGATTTACAAACTCAACAAACACACATAGATCAAGGCTATGATACAAACAATGAGGTAGAAAAAATTCTAAATGCTGATGTTTTGATTTGGCAAATGCCTGGTTGGTGGATGGGAGAGCCTTGGATAGTAAAAAAATACATTGACGATGTTTTCACAGCAGGACATGGAGTATTTTATAAAAACGATGGTAGAAGTCATAATGAACCTACTAAAAATTATGGCACAGGTGGGCTTTTAAAAAATAAAAAATACATGCTTTCACTAACTTGGAATGCTCCAATGCAAGCTTTTGATGATGAAAATGAATTCTTTAATGGAGTCGGAGTTAATGGAGTATATTTACACTTTCACAAAGCACATGAGTTTTTAGGAATGAGTGCTTTGCCTACTTTCATAGCAAATGATGTAATCAAAAATCCTCAAGTACAAGAATATTTTACAAACTACAAGGCGCACTTAGAAAAAATTTTTAAAGCTTAGAAATTTGGGATTTGATGCTAGAAATCATTGATTTTTTAGCCTCAAATTCACTTTTTAAATTCAAAATAATCTGTCTTTTAGTCTCAATAAAATCAACAAAACTTTGCATATAATTTTTATAAATTTTTAAAACTACAGGCTTATTTAAAAGCAAATCTTCAAATTCATATACATTAAGCTCGGTTAATACTCTTTGATGTGCTTCACTTGCTTTAGGATAATACAAGCTAAACTCAGTGCTATCAAGCTCGTAAAATTCTTTACTTGCATTCATTTTAGTACTAAAAAATCCCAAAGTAAGTTTAGTAGCACTTTCATAATTTGCCAAAGCCTTTAGATTAAGCTTTTCTAAAAATAAATCAAGTTCAAGTTGGCTTTTAAACAATAATTGTTTAAAATCTTTTAAAAAAAGTTCTTCACTAGCACTAGCAAAGCTTCTAAAACTAGCAAATTCTTTTTCACTTTCTAAGGCATTTTCTTTTTGTAAATTTGAAAATTGAGCCTTAAAAAGCAAAATTTGCTCTTCTAAATGAGTAAAAAATAAGGAAAAATCATCTTTAATTTGACTAAATTCTAAAGCGATTTCATTTTTTAATCTTTTAAATTCCTTATTCATTGCTTCAGAATTATAAAACATAGCCAAAAACGCATCATCACTTGAAAGATATGGCGCTTTATAAGCAACTTTTTCATAAAGATTTTTCTTAAATAAACCCTTAGCTTCTTTATAATAACTACTATCTTTTTCTTTGATAAATTTTAAAATTTCTTGAGCAATTTTTTCTCCAACAAGTTTTAATTTATCCAAACAATTATGATTTAGAATTTTGATTTTTTGCTCTAGCTTGCTTGTTTTGAAAATTTGCAAAATAGCATTAAATTTAAGCTCTAATTGCTCTAGTGCATTTTGAAACAAATCATATTGATTTGACAAAAGCTCGCATAAATTACTAAGTTTTTCTTTAATAAAATCTTTTTTAATGCACTCATAATCAAGTTCTTTTAAATACTCATAAAGTAAAGATAAATTTGACTTTTGTAAATCAAATTTTGCTTCTTTGCATGAAATTGCGATGATTTTTTCAAAATACTTATCAAAAACTAAATGAGCGTAATTTAAAACATTTTCTAACTCATCTTGACTTAACTTATCTTTTTGATTTAGCACGCAAATCCCACCACGCTCTAAAAGCTTAGCATTTGCCTTTATGACATCTTCTTCACTTTTTTTACCTGCATTATCAATCAAACTAAGCCAAATAGCACTATGCATAAAAGAAAGCTCTTTAAAAGTAGTTAGCGTATCGGTGGTGTTTGCATTTAAACCCGGGGTATCTATAAGCGTGATATCTTTTAAAAGCTCAATAGGTGCAAAAAGGTGCAAACTTTTAGTTTCTTTTAGCTCATTTCTTTGATCGCTAAATTTAGAAAGCTCATCTATATCAACAATCTCATCGCTACCATCTTCATATTCAACTCTTAAAAAATACTCCTTAGCATAGCGTAAAAAAGTAGGCTTAAAAGTCACTGGCACCACGCCTGTTGGCAGGCATTCTTTTTGTAAAATCAAATTTAAAAGCGTGGATTTACCGCTGGAAAATTGCCCTATAATAGCCACATTAATGGCTCTTTTATAGCTAGCTATAATCATTTCAAGATCTTTTAAAAAGACATCATTTAAATGCAAACTTGGTTCTAAAAATGCATTTTTGATTGCTAAAATCTTTCCTTCAAAACTATCATCAAAGCTTTTACAATAAGCATTTTCATAAGCTTTTAAAAAATCATTAATCAAATCATTTTGCATTTAAAAGCTCCGTTTTTAAAGTTTTTAAACTTTGTAATTTTGTATTGTTTTTTTCTAAAAACTCTTTGGAATTTTGTTCATTTTGTTCTATTTGCAAAATCAAGTCTTTTAAGTCTTTGATTTGTTCTTCTTGCTCTTTTTCATATAAATTTAAACTAAACTCTAAATTAGCAAAAAATTCTTGATTATTTTTTAAATCTAGGGCAATTTTTTCTATATTAAATGTTTGTAATTTTTCTAAAATTTGATTTTCTAAAGAGCTTTCTAGTTTATAAATATCTTGCGTGGATTCTAAATTTTTTAAAAGCTCCGCTTTTAATGCCATAAAAAGATCATTGGTAAAAATGCTTTCTATTTTTGTTTCAACCTTACTTTTAAAATCATCACAATTTTGCTCTAAAATAGCTTTTAAAAAATCATATTTCACACTTAGAGTGTTTTTAAGCTCATTAATTTTATACTCACTTTGCTGTTTTAGCTCTCTTAAAAGATCAAAAATTCCATCTTTTAAAGTCGTATCAATGATAGTATTTAGTCTTTGAGTGTTGTTTTTGATTTTATTATTTTGATTATATTTTAACTCATCTATAAGTTTTTCTTTTAATTTCTTAGCTAGTAAATGCAAAAGTGTTAAAATTTCTTGAGTATTTTCATCTTTTGTGTTAAAAATAGCACTTAGTTCTGCTTTTACTTGTGTTAATTTTTCTTTTTTTGCTTTAAAATCATTAACAATAGCTTGATTTTGCTTATCAAGCTCAAAGTTTTCATAATTTAGCATTTTATTAGAAAATTTAATTTTTTCTTCCATTTTTTCCAAATGTAATAATAATTCTTTTTTATAAGCACTTAAAGCAATTTTGTTTTTATCATATAAGCTTTTAGCTATAAGTTCTTCTAGTGTTAAAATATTACTTTGTTCTAAATTCCCACCTTTTTTTTGATAAAAATCATTAGCTAATTTTGAAGAAATACACACAAAATCTAAATTATCTAACAATTCTTGGCTAAGCTGCTTTTGTGCTAAATTTTCTTTGAGTCTATTTTTAGTATAGCTAATTACTTCTTGCAAGTCTTTTTGACTAAGCAAGTCAGCCTTAGTAAGCACAATTAAAAGCTTACTTACCCTTGAAGTTAACAAACATTCTATAATAAAATCACAATCTTTTTGACTAAGACTTTGAGAAGCATTCATAAGGTGGATTAAAAAGTCAGCCTTGCTTATATACGCTTTTGTTAAAAGTTCTCTTTGGATAATAACATCATCAAGTCCTGGAGTATCAACTATACAAACATTATCTTTTAAAAAATCAAGCGATGAAAAAAGTTCTATTTTTTTAATAAGTGCTGAGATTTTGTTTTTTGCACTAGTGTAATTTTTTAATTCTTCAATTTTTATTTCTACATTTTTATTTTCTTTTTCAAGATATTCATTTAGATTAAAATTTTGCTCTAATTGTTTTATAAGTTCTTGCATGTCTTGATTATCTTTAGAACTTTTTAAAATATCTTGCCATTCTTCTTCACTCCAAAAATATATCTTAGCTTTTTGATCTTTGCCGTATTTTAAAACACTCAAATTTGCAGTTTCAGGCACATTAGATACACCTAAAAAATCTTTTTTTAAAAGCGCATTTAGCATGCTTGATTTACCTGCATTTACCACACCCGTTACCGCGATAGAAAAATCAATATTACCAAATTTAACCAAAGCTTCTTGTAAGAGTTTTTGAGCTTTTTCATCCTCGCAAAGCTCTTGTAAGTTTTGATTAATGAGATCTAATGTTTGATGTGAGTTTTTAACTTCTTGCTTGTAATCTTTTTGAATAACTTTTTGCCTAGATACAAAAGCATATATTAAAGTATTATCGGTGATTTTTTGAAGTTTTTCCAAAGCTTTTAAAAGCTCGTTTTTGTCTAAAATTCCCAAATTTAAAGCATTAATAAAACAAACCTGTGCATACTGTATACCATAAAGATCTAAGCGTAAATTTAAGCTTTTCGTCAAATTTTTAAATTCATTTAAAGCGCTAAATCTTTCATAATTATCAAGATTAGTACTTAAAATAATTGCTGCTTTTTGAGCATCAATTAAACTTTCATCAAAAAGTGTATTTGTATCAAGATAAACGCTATGATTTTGCCAAATTTGTTTTAGTAAGGTTTTAAGAGCCCCCTTTTCTTGGGGGCTAGGATTATTTGTTTCTTTGAGCGACAAGCTGTCTTCTCATATAAGCGATTTTGCTTTGTAAAGGTAGTTCTTTTGGACAATTATCTTCACATGCAAGTAAAGACATACATCCAAACACACCATCATCATCACCCACTAATTCATAAAAATCCTCTATGGTTCTGTGATCATGTGGATCTTGTAAATATCTAGCTGTTCTTAAAAGCCCAGTAGCTGCGATAAAGTCAGGTCTCATCAACTTAGTCGCACAAGAAGCAACACAAATTCCACACTCTATACAACGATCAAGTTCAAAAGTCTCATCAGCAACTTCTGGTTCAATGCGCTCTTCAAGTTTAGAAATATCTGTTTCTTTTTCATTATGTACCCAGCTTTCAACGCGCTTACACATACCATCAAACCACTCACCTGTATTAACACTCAAATCTTTAATATGTCTAAATGCAGGCAAAGGCATAAGCTCTATAACGCCATCTGGATAGTCTTTTGTCAATGTTTTACAAGCAAGTTTTGGCTTACCATTGATCATCATAGCACAGCTTCCACAAATCCCTGCTCTACATACAAAGTCAAAACTCAAATCCGCATCCATTTTTTCTCTGATTTGAGTTAAGCACACAAAAATCGTCATAAATGGAGTTTCTTCAAGCTCATAAGTAACAAAATGAGGCTTAGAAATTTTACTTAATGGATTATATTTAAATGCTCTTATTGTTAATTTTCTACTCATAATCAACTCCTATTCTTTGATTTGGCGCTTTAAATTTAGCTTGTAATTCATAAGGCATTAAAGCATGTTGAATTTCATATCTACCTTTGCCTTCTGCTTCCATTTTTTCACGGATCACATCAACTTCAGCTTGGCGTTTTTCACTTAATGGGTTTTCAATGATATTTCCTTTAGCACCATAACCTCTAAATGCAGGTGGGATTTCCATTTTCATAATGTCAAGATCTTCATACTCAACTCTAGGCATACTTTCACCTTCTACCCAGTAAGTATTTGTTCTTTTCATCCAATTTAAGTCATCTCTTTTTGGATAATCTTCTCTATAATGAGCCCCACGGCTTTCTGTTCTTAAAAGTGCACCATAAGCAACACATAAAGCAATTTTTAGCATTCTTGGAACTCTATAAGCTTCTTCAAGTTCTGGATTTGCACATTTTAATTCTTTATCATGTACTTTTAAATCAAGTGATTTTTGATACAATTCTTCAAGCTCTTTAACCGCTTCTTCAAGACCTTGACCTGTTCTAAAGATAGCTACTTTTTCCCACATAATGTCTTTCATTCTGTTTTTGATTTCAAAGACATCATGCTTTCCTTCTTTACTTACAAGAGATTTTAAGTAATCATACTCTTTAGAAAGGAAAGATTTAACAATGTTTGTATCAATTTCTGAACCATTTTCTTTACAATATTGTGCAAAATAATCCCCTACGATCATACCTGCAACAACAGTTTCTGAACATGAATTTCCACCCAAGCGGTTAAATCCGTGCATGTCCCAACAAGCTGCCTCACCACATGCAAAAAGACCATTTAGCCATTGACTTTCACCGGTTGGTTTTGTTCTAATACCACCCATTGAGTAATGTTGCATAGGTAAAACTGGCGCCCAGCCTTTTGGACCCTCATCAGCAGGATCAATACCATTAAATGTTTTACAAATATCTTGAACATCACGAAGATTTTTTTCAACATGAGCACGACCAAGGATAGAAATATCAAGCCATAAATGATCTCCATAAGGGCTTTTTACTCCTTTTCCTTTTCTAATATGCTCCATCATTCTACGACTTACAACATCCCTACTTGCAAGTTCTTTTTTCTCAGGTTCATAATCAGGCATAAAGCGGTAACCATCAACATCTCTTAAGATACCACCATCACCTCTACAACCTTCAGTTAGTAAGATACCACTTGGCACGATTGGAGTTGGATGAAATTGCACTGCTTCCATATTTGAAAGTCTGCAAAGTCCAGTTTCAAGTGCAATAGCAGCTCCCGTACCTTCACAAATAACAGCATTTGTAGTTTGTTTATAAATTCTACCATAACCACCTGTTGCAATCATAGTTCCTCTAGCAACATAAGCAATTAATTCTCCATTAGTTAAATCTCTAGCAATAGCTCCTAAACATTTTTTACCATCATGAATTAATCTTACTGCTTCCATTCTATCAATGATTTTAACTTGATGTTTAATCGCTTCATTTGCCACACCATATAACATACAATGCCCTGTTGCATCAGCGATATAACATGTTCTCCATTTTTTAGTACCACCAAAGTCTCTTGCATTTATAAGACCATGCGCTTCTTCTTTTTCTTCGATAGTAGTTTTTTGAGCGTTTATAACAACAGTTCTAGGTCCTTTTGTAACTCTAGTCCAAGGCACACCCCAAGCAGCAAGCTCACGAACCGCTTTTGGAGCAGTTTGTGCAAACATTCTAGCTACTTCTTGATCACAGCCCCAGTCAGATCCTTTTACTGTGTCAGCAAAATGCACATCTTCATTATCACCTTCGCCTTTTACACTATTTCCTAAACTTGCTTGCATACCACCTTGTACAGCAGCTGAGTGAGATCTTTTAACCGGACAAATACTTAATAAAGTTACACTCTGACCACTTTTTGCAACTTCAATAGCAGCTCTTAAACCTGCAAGACCACCACCAATAACTAAAGCATCACTATATTGTATGTTCATATTTAGCTCCATCATAAGTTTTTACTATTTGCGCTACAGAGTTGTTTTGGTAATTATTAAGACCTATTTTTGCAAAAGCAGCTAAGCTTAATACACCTAAAACTAAGAAGAAAATACTAATAAACCATTTTGCTTTTTTAAGTTTTTTACGACTTTCTTTTGCATCTTTACCTTCAAACCAACCCCATTTTACACATAATCTATATAAACCAATACTTCCATGCAACTCAACACAGATTAATAAGGCAATATAAAATAACCACATAAAATGACTTACCACTCTATCGCCTGACATATCAGCACTGATTTTATCTGCATTAGTTATAACAAAAATCAAATGCGCTGAACCTAGGAAAAACATTACAAAACCAGTTGCAGCTTGAACCCACCATAAAGAAGAATCACCATGATTCATATATTTTAAGTGTGTTCTACAAAGTTGATATTGTCTAAAATTGATAGGAAATTTTCTCATTGCAAGACCTGCATGCACAAAGAAAATCACTAAAACACAGGCGGCTAAAAAAGAAGTGATGTAGCTCATCATAGGGCTATCAATGATAAATTTTAGTTCCAAAAAGTGAACTACTGAATCAAAAAAATCATCACTAACCAAAATGGTAGAAACGAAAAACATATGTGCCCACATAAACAAGCCTAAAATCAAGCCTGTTGCACTTTGAATATAGTCAAGTTTTGCTGGCATTTTGCTTTTTTTGCCATCAACACTCTTGCCTAAAAAACCTTCAATGAGTTGGCTCATATTTACTCCTTTAAAAAGTTGATAATTTATAATATCGGAGCAATTATAGAACTTTTATTCTTAAAAAAAATAAAAATTTATAAATTTTTTTTAATATTTCTTAAATAAAAAGATAAAATTAGTCCTAATAAAAACATTATAATACTTAAAATTTGACCCATACTCACACCAAAAGCAACAAAGCCTATACCAAAGTCAGGCTCTCTATAAAACTCACAAACAAAACGCGCTAAAGCATAAAAAATTGTATAATAAGCAATAAGCTCTCCATTGTATTTTTTATATTTTTTTATCAATAATAAAATGATAAAAACTATAAAACCTTCTAAAAATGCTTCATAAAGTTGCGAAGGATGACGCAATATCCCATCTACATAAATACCCCAAGGTACATCCGTAGCTCTACCAAATAGCTCTTGATTTAAAAAATTTCCAATACGCCCAAAAATATAACCACATGGCACACTAATAGCAACCAAATCTAAATATTTCCATAAATTTTGTTTATTTTTTTTACAAAAAGCATAAGTTGCTATTAAAAATCCTATAACAGCACCATGGTAACTCATACCTCTAATTCCTACAAATTCTCCATTATAAAAAGGATTAAAAATTTGCCAAGGATGCGTAAGATACCATAAAGTATTTGCATCATAAATTAAAATATAACCCAATCTTGCACCTAAAATTACACCAATTTCCACCCATATAAAATAACTATCAAGCATAGCTTTTGAAATTCCCATATTGTCTTTAATAGCATAGTATTTTGCAACCATTAAAGCAACAAGTAAGGCCAATACATACATAATACCATACCAATGCACTTTTAAACCAAAAATTTCAAAAGCCACTACATCAAAATTTGCATAAATATTTTGCCAAAATTCCATAAAAAAGCCTTTATAATAAAACACATAATATAGCAAAAAATTGTATAATTATAAAAATAACAAGGAGAGATAATGAAAAAAATATTATTATTTTTTAGCATAATTTTATTTTTAAGTGCTTGCACTGGTAATCAAAAAACTTATTATATTTCTATGCCAAGTTTTAAAAGCTCTTTTGAAGAACATAACAATACAAAAGAAAATAGCCCAAAAATTAAAATCAATGAAATAGAAATTATTAAAAATACTTTTTATAGTTCTTATTTTGAACAGTCTACCCTAAATCAAAGAATCAATAAAAGCCTAGAATTACTAAAAAAACAGCTATCTAAAGATAGTAAAGCACTATTAGAAAGTAAAGGATATACAATAGATAATGAAAATCCTGATTATGCTTTTAATATTACCATCAGTGCTAACTTATATGAGGATAAAGTTACAAGAAATTCAAGTCTTGGAGGCGATAGTGTAGAATCTTCTTTTATGATTATTTTAGAAGCTCAAAGTCATTTAAATAATTTGCATCAAGAAGATACTTTCCAAAGCACAACGAGTTCAGCAAAATTAAATGATCCTATTATTTTAAACTATCCTATAAAAGGTCAAGCAAGTATAGAAAGTTTTAGACAAGTTTATAGTGCTGTCCCAACCCAAGTAAATGAAAGTCTTGCAGCTAGTGCTTTGGAAATTGATAAAGTTTTTGTTGCTTTTTACAAAGAAATCACTTCTAGTTTAAAAACCAATATAAAAGAAATCAAGGAAGAATCAAAAGTACAAGAAAATTTAGAAGCTCAAGATATAAAACAAGATAGTAAAAAGGAAGAAAAAATCTCTCCTTATCAAAATAATGAAGTAATTATTTTTGAATAGCTAAAGCATGAAACACTTTGATTCTAAATTTAAGATCAATGTGTTTTTCTTCTGATTTAAATTCAACAGGCGTACTTATTTCTATTAAATTTTTATATCTTTGTAAATCATTTAAAAAAGAATAAAAAGCTTGTGGATTTTTCATCTTTACGCTAACTCCAAATTGATATTTTAAATATTCTTGTCTTTTTTTAATAGGAATAAGATTTATTTTAACATCATCAAAATAATTTTTCATAAAATCCATTAATTCTTTTTGAGAAAATTCCGCATTGATTTGAGCTAAATTTTGCGCGTTTGTGCTTTGAAAATCTCTAATAACCTTTTCCAAAGCTTGTAATTCATTTAATGCTTTGGTATTTTGAATTTGTTGAGCGGCTAATCTGGAATGTTCGATTTTATAATCCTTCAAAAAAGGTACAATTAAGAATAAAATCAATATTGCACAAAGTGCAACAAATGAAAAAGAATAAATCAATATCTTTAATATATCAGCTTCTTCTAAGCTCTTATCTTTTTTGTTCATACATTTCCTCTGGTATAGTAATATTTACACTAACAAAGCGATACCACCCATTTTCTAATTGATAATAGCTTGTTTGAGAATTTGAAAAAATACTTCTTAATGGGGCTTCTAACAACAAAGCAAACATTTCTTTAGTAGGTGTAATACCTCTTAAAATAAGCGACCTATCTTCCATTAAAACCTCATCTAAAGATATATTTTTAGGCACTAAAGTAAAAAGGTTTTGAATACTTTTTAATAAAACTTTATTTTTACCATTCTCTCGTTCTTGTTCTAAATCCCCTAAAATCATTTCTGCTTTATTATTTTGTCTTACTAATTCTTGATATTTAAGTTTATTGGAATTAATTTGAGCTATGATTTGAGCCAATTCTTTTTTCTTATCATCAAGTTGCACAGATGCATAGTAGCTTTTAAAAACAACAACAATGAACACCACAAAAATCAAAGACACACTAATACTAGTAAAATAAATCCAAATTCTAGTAAAAAGATTAAAAACTGGTTTTATCTTAGGCTTTATTAAACTATATCTCATAGCTTCAAATCCTTAACTACAAGCTCATTCATCAAATTTAAAGTATCTATAAGCTCTACTTTTGGCTTTATAAAAAGCTCATTTTCTAAATAATCTAGCGAGGTTGCACTAAAACTTTCCTCATCAAAAATTACAATTTCTTCTAAAAAACTATTATCATACAAAGGATTATGATAAAATTCTTTTACACTTGAAATGATGTATTCTATCATTTTCATATCTGAACTAAAATTTTCTAAAGATTCCATAGGAAGCTGTTCTTCATTCTCATCTAAATCTTCAAGCTTATCAAGTTCTTTACTCATCTCTTCTAAACTTTTTAAATCATAATTTTGTTCATTTTCTTCTTCTTGGCTTTCATCATCAATTTGCAAATCAAATTCTTCCTTAATGTCATCAAAAAAATCAACTTCGTCATAATTTTGAGTAGCTATATTAAAATAACTTCCAAATAATATAATCTCATTTTTACAAATTAACATCGCAACAAAATCATGATATCTATACACATAAAGGCCTATTTTTTCTTCAAAACCTCTATTTGCTATACAATGATAAAGCAAAGAAAAAGGTGAGTAAAGCAAATCTAAACCACCAAAAGCTTCATAATCTTCTTTGTAAGAACTCAAAGATTGATTGGAAACATACAACAAAGCATTATTAAAAGGAATACATTTAACATTATTTGCTTCTACTCCAAAATTAGAAAGCTCTTTGAAATTTGAACTTGGCACTACACCTTGAGCAATAGGTGTAAAAAAGGTACAAATATAATAAATTTGAAAGTCTTTACTTAAATTTTTAACATATTCTATTGCTTTTTCTTTATCTTCAAAACTTTTTTCAAAAGTATCAACTGGTTGAGATTTTTTCCAAGTATGACATCTTATAATGTATTGTTTTTCATCATAACAAATACAAATTAAAAGCTGTAAAATATACTTTCTAAAAAAAGATAACATGGTGTTTATCCTTTATCTATTTGATTTATCATATCAAATTTTTCTTTTATCAATACTTTAGCTTCTTCTAAATTCAAATTTTGTATTTTGATTTCTTCACTTAATCTATAAGTAATCTTAGAAAAAGGCTTAGGTAAAATCATTTTATCCCAACTTTTAAATTTCCAAAAAGAACTTGCTTCATAATTTAGCAAAAAAAGTGGAGCATTTTTTTTTAAAGCTATCATCACAGAACCATCTGAAACACTATGATAAGGTCCTCTTGGCCCATCTGGAGTAATAATCACATCATCGCCTTGATCTAAAATTTTAAAAGATTGTTTCAATAAAGTCAAAGCACCTTTGCTTGTGCTACCTCTTAAAGTATCTAAACCAAAAAAAGCAATATTTCTAGCAATGATCTCCCCATCTTTATGGTGTGAAATCATAACATAAGCTTTTTTTCCTTTAATACCCATTTTACGATAAGCAAAAGGCATTAGAGCAAGACGCCCATGCCAAAAAAGTATCACGCATGATCTTTTTGGAAGCTTTTGCCCTAAATAAACCTTTCTACAAGTTAAAAAAATTAGCCATTGTAATAAAAAAATTCCAAAAGCTAAAAGATTAATCTTAAAGGATTTCGCCATTTAACACCATACGCCTAGGATTGGTGATTTTTACTTTTTTCATTTGTCCTAATAACTCTTCACTACCTTTAACTTGAATCAAAAAGTTATTATCACTTCTACCTGCTACAAAACCTTCACTTCTTAATTCTTCAAATAAAACTTCAAATTCTTTATCTTTTTGTTTTACAACAATTTCATCTAAAATTTCTGTATGTCTTGCTTGTAAAACACTCAAGCGTTTTGAAGCTATATCATCAGGAATTTGATTTGGCATAGTTGCAGCTTTAGTTAATGGTCTTTTAGAGTATTTAAAAGAAAACATTTGCTCAAATCGCACTTTTTCAAGCACATCCATGGTATCTTCAAAGTCTTTATCACTCTCACCTGGAAAAGCCACAATCACATCAGTAGAAATACTCACATCTTTACACATAGAACGCAATTTCAATGCTCTATCTAAATACCACTCTTTAGTATATCCGCGTTTCATAGCCTTTAAAATTTCACTTGAACCACTTTGCAAAGGCATATGCATAGACTTACAAACTTTAGGATTTTTAGAAAAAACCTCTAAAAATCTATCGTCCATATGCAATGGATGTGGGCTTGTAAAGCGGATACGCTCCAAACCTTCAATTTCACTTAGCTTTTCCAAAAGATCTGAAAAATTAATCTTTTCATGAGCATTAGAAAATCTTTTGCCGTAATTATTAACATTTTGTCCTAGTAAAAAAATCTCTTTAGCACCCTTAGAAACAGCTTTCAATGCTTCATTTTTAATAATCTCAAAAGGTATAGAAATCTCATCTCCTCTTGTGTGAGGCACTATACAATAAGTACAATGCTTATCACAACCTATGGAGATATTAATATAGGTCTTATAAAGGCTATTTCTAAAATCTGCAAAGGCATAATTACTCTCATCAAAATCTACATCATTACCTAAAAATTTTGGAGTATTTACGGCCTTTGTGATTTTGGAAACATTTCTAGCACCCAAAACAAAATCCACACTAGGAGCACGCTTGAAAATCTCATCTCCCAAATGTGAAGCAGTGCAACCACAAACTCCTATTTTAGCTCCATTTTTTTTGATTTTTTCAAAACTTCCAACTTCTGAAAAAAGCTTATGTACAGGCTTTTCACGCACCGAGCAAGTATTGATTAAAATCAAATCTGCTTCTTTTGCATCTTGAGTTAATTCATAATTTTCTTTTTCTTTAAGTTCAGCTATCATATGCTCTGAATCACGCACATTCATAGCACAACCTAAAGTTTGTATAAAAAGTTTTTTACTCAAAGAATATGTACCTCATACATAAAATCTGCATCATCTAAACCATATTTGATTGTTCTATGATAAACACATTTTCCTTTTTTTTCAAAATGCTCTACTAAAGCGATTAATTGCTTATGGGCATTATCTTTATCAAAATAGAAAAATTTTTGACCTTCTTTATCCACAGCCTTTTCAATACTTTCTAAACTTATACTTTTTGGCTTTTCATCAACAGAGGTTCTTGCTATTTTTAAGTCCATATCATCATCCTCAAGTTTTTTTAATCTGAAATTATAGCAAATTTTACTTTTAATTAAACTTATTAAAGATATAATTTTATTCTTCAAACTTTTAAAATCCAAAATTAAGGTTGTATTGTCATTATGGAAAAAATCACAGATATAATTGAATCCATTGCTAATGAGAAAAATTTACAAATAGAAGATGTAAGAGAAAGAGTTAAAAAAGCACTTATTAATACTGCTAAGAAAATTTATGGCGATAAATATGAATTTTTTGTTGATTCAGGTAAAAATTTGCAACTTTATCAAAAAATCATCGTAGTAGCTGATAATGATGAAAGATTAGAAAATAAAAATGAGCATTTTATCGCTTTAAGTAAAGCAAGGGCTGAAGCTAAAGATGTAGAAATTGGCGATGAGCTAACTTATGAATGTTCTTTGGAAAATTTAGGCCGTACTGCTGTAAATATCTTACATAAAGAATTAGAATATAACATTCAAAAACTCTTAGAAGAAAAAATCTATGAAAAATACCAAAAAATGGTAGGACATATGGTTTTTGGTAACGTAGTAAGAGTAGATAGTGAAGAAAATACCTATGTAGAAATTGATGAGTTTCGTGCATATTTACCTAGAAAAAATCGTATCAAAGGTGAAAAATTTAAAGTAGGGGATGTGATTAAAGCTGTTATTAGACATGTATATATTGATAAATCGGGTATGAGAATGGAACTTAGTAGAACTAGCCCTAAATTTCTAGAAGCTTTATTAAAAGCTGAAGTTCCTGAAATCAAAGATGGCCTTATAAATATTTATGCAAGTGCAAGAATTCCAGGCGAGAGAGCAAAAATCATCTTGCAAGCTAATAGCCCGAGTGTTGATGCAGTAGGAGCGACTGTGGGTATAAAAGGAGTTAGAATCAATGCTGTAAGCAAAGAATTAAAAAATGAAAATATTGACTGCATTGAGTATTCTAATGAAATAGCAATTTTAATCACTAGAAGCTTAGCCCCAGCCATTATAAACTCAGTTAGTATTGAAGATAAAAAAGCTATTGTAACGCTAAATAGCGAGCAAAAAAGCAAAGCCATAGGAAAAAGTGGTATCAATATACGCCTAGCTAGCATGCTTCTTGGATATGGGATAGAACTTAATGAAGTAAATAATGAGGATAAAACTAATAACCAAGAAGAAGCGTTTAAAAACCTTAAAGCTTTATTTGGAGAAAACTAAAGCTGCTTACCGACAGTTTGCTCGGTAAGCTTTCTTTCTAAAACTAAATCCACTATAGGTTGTTCTCTTTTATTTGCCTTTTGGCAGTGATTTTTGTCAAAAAAATCTGTGATTTTAATAACTATTTTAGCCCATCTTTTATCACGCTCTCTCCAAGCATGAGATGATAAAGACTCCCAAGCATAACCATTAAACAAAGTAGCATTGACAAAATGATCAAGCGCTCTCACACCTTGTCTAACCCTAGCAGGATTACCAAAAGTACCCACTATAACAATAAAAAGATAACTAATCACCGCCAAAGGAACGATAGCGCAAAGTAGTATAGTTCCTGCTAATTTTTCTTTCATTTTTGCCTTTTTATAAATCTTATATTCATACCATTTGCCGATCTTATAGTAAGTCTTCCTACTATATCAGGTACAAAATTTTCTTCTAATTCTAACTTATAAGTCCTTAAAATATTAGCTAAAATCAAAACAGCCTCTTGCATAGCAAAACCCTGCCCTATACACACACGCTCTCCCATACCAAAAGGCATATAAGTGTCTTTTTTAATCTTGCTTTTATCTTCATGGCGACTTGGATCAAACTCATGTGGATTTTCCCAAAAACTATCATGTCTATGAATAAGCCATGGAGCTACCACTACACCTGAACCTTTTTTAATAAGCTTATCTCTCATTTTGTTATCATTTCTTGCTTCTCTAGCAAAAAAGCCAACTGGTGGATAAAGTCTTAAACTTTCTTTAAACACATTTGTAAGATATTTCGTTGCTCTAATATGTTCTATTTTAAACTCTTCATCACCCGCAACTTGCATGATTTCTTCATAGGCTTTTTGTTGCTCATTTGGAGAAATACTTAAAATATATAGCGTCCAAGTTAGCGAGCTTGCAGTGGTTTCATGGCCTGCTAAGAAAAGCATGGCAACTTGGTCTAAAATTTCATTAAAAGAAAATCTCTCATTAGTATCTGCATCTACCACCATAAGCAATGATGATAAAATATCTTCATATTTTCCTTGATCATTTAGAGCATTATCATATCTTGGCTTTATAATATCTGATAAAACTTTGCGTATAACTCCACCTGCTTTAAGTCTTTTTTTCTCGCCCAAAAGATTTGAAAGCCAAGTTGGGAAACGAAACATTCTTCGCATAGCTGTTTTAACTGTTTCTTCTTGCACAGTTACAAAAGCATCTAAAACAAGTTTACCTTTTTGCTCATCAAGTTTTGATGACATGATAGTTCTAAAAATCACATCTGCAGTCACAAAAGTCATAGCTTCATCTACTTCTATAATCGCTTTATCTTCATACCTTGCAAATCTTGCCATCATATCAGAAGCTGCTTCACTCATCAAATTAAAAACCTTAGAAATCCTTGTCATTTCAAAAGAAGGTCTTAAAAGTTCTCTTTGCTTTTCCCATACTCTATCATTAGTTGTAAAAATACTTATGCCCAAAAGTGGCTCTAAAAGCTCATGTAAAAGTTGGCTTTTTGGATATTCTCTAACCTCATCTACCATAATGCGTCTAACTTCTTTTGGATCATTTACTACATATAGATCAAATCCGGGCATTTTTACTCTACCCATCATCATTTTATAGCTTCGCTCATAAAGTCCATCAAGCCAAGATCTTCTTTTTAGTAAAAAAGTAGTTAACGTAGAAGCTTTATTTTTATAAGGCTTTGGATGAAAAGGACACTGACCCATTTTTTTCCTCCTATTTGATTTTTTCTTCTAATTTATTTTTACCTATGACAAATTCAAAAAAGTTATATACTCCTTGAATTTGTGTGGCAAATAAATATAAAAAATGTGCTTTATATTTGTCTTTTTTGATTTTTTTATAATCTTTGTTTTTATATAAGGTATGAAATTTAGCCGAAAGGTATTTTGGACTAAATTGTGCTTTCACTCCGCTTGTGCGTATAAAATCAACTTGTGCAAAACAAGCCCCATCAATAATAGAAGTAAAATCATACCATATTAAATTCTTACTTCCTAAATACTCTAAGTCTTTTCTAAACTCAAAAGATCTTTTTTGATAGCTTACCAAAGGTATACACTCACCTAAAGTTAAAACCTTTAAATTTTCAAAAGATATATTTTCATCTTCACATTTTCTAAGCACTTTTGCTAAAACATTTATACAAAGCACCGTTCCTACGCTATGTGCGCTTAAGATAAGTTCGTAATTTTTGTCATTTGCATTTTCTTTTAGTTTTTCAAAGATAACCCTAGCAAAATCATCCATTCTTAATTCAAGTTCACCTTGAGAATTTTTCTCCCAGTTTGCACAAAAAGAACAAATTCTAGCTATCCAAAAAACAGCTAATTTCTTGCCTAATTTATAAAGCATTTTTGGTAAAAACACTAATGATAAAATAAAGGCTAAAATTCCCAAAACAATATGAAAATTTTGCAAATATAACAAACTTCCAAAGGCACAAAATAAAGTAAAAATCAAACTCAAAAGCACATAAAAAAATGGATAATAACCTGTGATAAGTTGGTGCGGGGATTCTTTACCGAATTTTAAAAAAAGTCCTGTGATGGTATAAATTCTAAAAAAACTATAACAATCACTCAAGGCATCTTTTATACCCTCTGACCAGTTTTTTTTGACTATATCATTCCAGCTTAAAAAGGTGTAAGAAGTACTTGTATGTGGGGTTTGAATTTGCCAAAAAGGATAAATATTAACTTGAGCTTTTGATAAAGTATAATCATAATTTAAAAGTATATTCTGCTCAGCTAAATTTTTTTTAAACATAGCATAATAATGCCTATATCCTCTAGGATCATAACCAGCTATATAAAAAACATCTCTTTTTTGGCATATTTTTTTCATCAACATCCTAAGTAAATTTAATACTGAATTTAAAAATATAGCTAAAGTTGTTATCTTTGTCAAATACCTATTTAAAGATAAAATGAGGGGTTTTTACTCTGAAATTATTCATTAAAAAATATTTTATAAAATAAATAAAAATTAAAAAAAATCAAGAAAGAACTTATGGATGTAATCTTACTAGGTGGTAGCAATAGTGTAGTTAAAAATGGTCTTAGGATAGGTCTTGAAAATAAAGACATTACATTACATAATTACGCTTTAGGGCTTAGTACTTCTTTGCAAAATCTTTATGAGTTAATACGCCATGAAAATACTATAAATAAAAGTGATTTTCTCATCAGTGAATCAAATATCAATGATTATTTAAGCCCTATGAGTTTAAATATTATACTTAGAAATATTGATTATTTTTATGAAGAACTTTACAAAGCAAACAAAATTACTATAGTGCTTATACTCCCCATACCAGCTTGTAATGATAAATCAAAAGCTATCAATGAAGCTCATAGGAAAAATTGTGCTCATTATGGTTTTAATCTAATCGATGTAGATCTTTACTACCAAAAAAATAATCTTTATGATTTTGATCAAAACTATAAATTCCACCCTATGCCACTAGCTATGCAAGAGCTTGGTAAAAACATCATCAAAAATTTACACAGCTTTAAAAAATCTAAAGAAAATATCATTTGCTCAAAAAGAAAATATCATATCTTTGCACCTTCAAATTTAACCAAAATAGAGCATAAAAACTCATTTTTTTGTGAAAAAACTACAAAGATTAAAGCTAATGAAAAAATTATTTTCCCAAAAGAGTTAAAAAACTATCAAATCTTAGGCATACACACTTGGAATCACACTAGCTCATCAACCCATGCTATATCATCTATAAGCATTGAAAACTCATCTTTTAAATTAATAAAAAATTTTGGACTTATCAATACTTTTCAAGATATACAAAATGAAAAAGCAATTTGTGATGAGCAAACCTTTTTGCATGTTAATACACAAATTATCAAGCAAAGTGAGGAAAGTTCGGGCTTAAGCATAGCAAATGAAAAAACACCAAGGCTTGATTATGTGGACTTAATAGGAATTTTACTTTTAGAAAATGATAATGATAAAAAAATTGAATGTAAAATTCAACTTATAAATGCTTATGAGCTTTTGATACCACCTATAGCATTTTATAAAGAATTAGTACTAGAATACCATGAACTAAAAAAACTTGATATGCAAACATTTTTACAAAGTCAAAATCATAATCTTTTGCGTTTTTTAAATCACAAAGGCTTAAAAAATGAATATGAGATATTTATCCACCAAAACAATAAACTTTATGGAGCTAGTTTAAGGATAAAAGAAAGATTAAGCTATAAGCTTGGAGAAGCTATCATGAAAAATAGCAAAAGCTATCTAGGGTATTTTAAAATACCTTTTGAATTAAGAAAAGTCAAAAAAGATCATTTTAAAAATCAAAAAGATCAAAAAAATCTACCGCCACTAAAAGCTTATGCGGATTATAAACACGCTCAAATAGCCAAAACACACTTGCCTTATCTTTTAGGTAATGCACTTTTGCAAGCTTCAAGAACTCCTTTTAAAATAGGCTATTTAAGTTTACCTTTTAAACTAAAAAAAATTGCAAAAAACTATAAAAAGAAAATTTAATCTAAACTAGTATTTTTGAAAAAATTTCCATTGACTTGGGTTTTATATATCACATAATTTCTAAATTTAGCGTGCAAAACAGCATCAGGCTTATATGCCCTGCATTCTTTCCAAAAAGTATGCAAGCTTTTTTGATAAGTCAAACCTTCTATATCATAAAAAGCTTTTCCCATAACTTTTAAAGGGCTATTGTGATATAAAGCAGAAAGCCCTACTGTGCTATTTATAACTATAGTACCTCTTGCATTGATTAAGAGCGTAGGTAAGTGTAAGTCATGTATATATAAAATTCTACCCTCGACATTGTATTTTAAGCTCAAATCTTCTATAAGTTTAGTATAGTCCCTATAGCCACGGTCCATAGGATGGTGCTTAAAAACTAAATAAGACTTTGCTTTGGCATGATTAGCAAAAGAAATGATTACTTCTTCTATAAATTTTTCTGTAGTTTTTTTATAATGATGGGAGAGTTGAGTATCATTATGCACTTGTAAAATAGCCAAAAAATACTTTTGCTTTAGGGAAAGAATTTTTTCATTTAAACTTTTTTCTGTAATTTTGTATTTGTTTTTTCTATATACTGAACAAAGCCAAGGTAAAAAGTCAAATAGTTTTAAACTTCTATGATGTAAAGAATTATTAAAATACCAAGAAAATAAAAAAGCAAAAAGCCAGTATAAAAATGAAGCAAAGGCCATATTTCTAAAAGTGCTTGAGAAAGTTTTAAATTTAAAATCTTTATCAAATTTTTTCTGACTTAGATAAAATTCTTTTTCTCTTGGTAAAGTGGAGTTTGCATTCACTCCATCTTTTTCAAAAGTAATGAAGTTTGGTCTTATATAACCTTCTTCAAAAATCCATACTTCAATACCCATTTGCTTAGCAACATTAATGGCTATCTCATGCACTTTTCTACAATCATTATACATAATGATAACTTGAATTTGTTTTTCTTCAAAAAGCTTTTTATAAAAGTCTTCAAGATCAGCTAAACTTTTAGTGTAATTAATGCTTTTAAAAGGATAAAAGAAAAAATCTCCACCATTAAAATTTACTTTATAAACCTTAGCTTTTGGAATTTTTGTAGCAATTTTACGAAAAAATCCTCCCACAGGCCCTTGGAGCAATAAAACATTTTTACCAGAAAATTTTTTTAACTTTTTACTTAAATTCATCTAATCAAAATAAATTCTATCAATCTTCTTATTTTTCTTAATATATAAATTCTTATATCCATAAACCAACGCAAATAAAATTTAGAAAAATAATCTTTTTGCATTTTTAACATTATATCTAATGCAAGCTCAACTTCACATAAATTTTTACTTTTTGGATGGATGTATCTTGGATAAAGGATCAAAACCCCAGCAACAAGCTCTTCTAAGCTAAGTACTCTTGTGCGTCTTGGAATTTTATGTAAATCGTTTGTCAAACCCCAACCTGCATAAAAAGGCTTACCATACACCACTACTTTTTTACCACGCAAAAGAGCATCAAAACCACTTGTGGAGGTTATAGTATGTACTTCATCACTCGCATTGATAGCACTATCTATACTGACATTTTCTATAATCTCATCGCAATATTTTAAAATAATACTTTTATCTTTTAAACCCTTACGGTTACCGCTTAAAACATCAGGATGAGGTTTAAAAACTAAGAAGGCATTTTCATTGGCCTTTCTTACACTTTGTAAAAGTTTTAAGGTATCAAAACCAGCTCCACCTAAGATCATAGAAGCATCATCTTCTACTTGAGCAGGGATTAAAATGATTTTTTTATCGGTATTAAAATTTAGCTTTTCATGTTTTAAGCCATTATACTTTGAAAATTTATTTTGCATGATGATAGTGATGAGTTTTTTAGCTCTTTGTTTTAAACTCTCATCAAATTCATGATTTTGTAAAATATCTTCCAAATCACTTGGTTTGCTTGGATCAACATACAAACCCTTACTATCTACTATCAAAGAAAAAGGGCGTGTGAGATCTGAGCCCAAAAAAACAGAGCGCAAAAAGCCATCTTCCACTAAGAAAATCTCATTGCTAAAATCTTTAGCCAATAAAGCTTTATCATACTTTTTACCCCAAATGAAAATTTTATCTTCAGAAATCAAATTCGCTTTATAAAGCTCATCAAGTGAGTTTAAAAAAATGATTTTATTATTTTTAGCTTTAAAAAAAGGTTTTATAAATTCTCTTTTCCATTTAGAAAAACCTAAAAAATACAAAGTATTTGAATTAGCTTGCTCTACCTTTTTATATTTTGCTAAAGTATAAATAGTATCAAAAATATCACTTTTTTGATTTAAGTAAGGATTAAAATACTCGCTATATAAAAAGTAAGTAGCATAAAAAACCTCTTCCAAAGTTCTTTTTTTAAGCCTTCTTTTACATACTTGTTTATCTTGCGTTAAACCCCAACCTGCATAAAATGGCACGCCATAACATACACATTCGCATCCTAATATCAAAGCTTCAAAGCCCATGCCAGAAGTTTTGGTATAAACTTTTTTAAAATGACTTAATAATTCTATGGGATTATAATTTTCTTTTATAACTACACATTTACTTGACAAATCTTGCACATCAAAATCACTTTGTTTTTTACCACTTAATACATCAGGATGAATTTTAATGTATATTTTAGCATTTGGATTTTCTTTAATAGCTTCATTTATAATATCTTGAGTTGAAAAACTATCAGCTAAACCAAATTTTAATGAAGCATCATTTGCCACCTGAACGATAATCAATACGCGTTCTTCGTTAGTACTAAAAAGATCTTTTGGTATGCAAAGATTATTGTTATACTTGCTAAGTTTTTCTTTTTTTATAAGCTCTATAGCTTTTTTTGCTTGCTCTAGCTCTTCAGAACTAAACTCATAAGTATTTAAAATATTTTCGAGCTTAGATGGCGCGATCGCATCGTAATAAATTCCTATATCGTCTTTGACGATAGAAAAACTTGGGCTTTTTTCTACGCCTAAATTTAATGAGCGCAAAAAGCCATCTTCTAGCAAAAGCAAAGAACCATTAAATTTTTTATATAAAAAAAAAGCCCATCTGCCAGTACGTTTTCTTCCCCATCCTATGAAGTTTTTTTTGTAAAATATTTGAATAAAATTGTTTATATAAAAACAATAACCATTTAGCATTTTTTTATACCTACAGTATCTATAATTTGTTCTAATCTTTGCTTCCATGTATGATTTTTTGCGATAAATTCTACTCCTTTTTTTAACCTTATCTTATCATCTTCATTTAAACCATCTTTTTTAAACCTATATAGCAAATCTTTCAATTCTTCCTCGGTTTGAAATGAGTAACAATAATCTTTAAAATATTTCTCAACAGCTAGTGTATGATTAGTAATAGCTACACTTCCACAAGCTATAATCTCTATAAGTCTTCTTGAAAACATAGTAGGGGAATTTTCTATAGTATTAACATTTAAAGAAATTAGATATTTTTTATATATCTCTGCTGTTTTTTTATACTCAACCGAAGGATAAATTTGCATGCCTTTAAAATTTGGATATCTATAGTTTATAGATTTTCTATCTGAATTTCTATCATAAATATCAAGATTATTAATCTTGGACGATAGCTCAAACATCATATCTTGATAAAATCTTCTTTTTTCATGTATGTGTCTTGAGTAACTCCCAACAAAATTAGCTTTACTGGATATAAAATTAAATCCAGTAAAATTATGAAATTTGGATTGAACAGCAAAAGGTAAAACACCTATATAAGAATTTTTTCCTACATAAGATTTATACTTTGATATGCAATTTTCATCAACAGTAAAAATAAACTCAAATAACTTTGCACTTTCTATAAATCTATCAAAATGTACATCATCTTCTTTGTTCCAAAATACCGTAGGAATATTTAACATTTTTGCAAAATTAACAAGCTTTTGTAATTTTCTATTATTTCTTCTTGGATAATCAGGGTATGAAGCGATTTTATATTTCCATTTATTTTTAAAACCATGCCAAGCTGACTCAACAAATAAAAAATCAGGTTTCCAAAAATAAAATATAAACTTATAATTCAATGGAGTTATATTTTTTATAATTACTCCATCCTCTGCTTTTAAAGAAGCATAGGTTAATTCATCAGCAATTAAGGCTATTTTTAATACATTATCCATTAAATCAACCAATAAAAATTATTAAATTCCTTTTTTTATTTTTATATTCTATCATATTCAACACTACTTCATAGGAATTTTACAAAATATTATATATAATTGTTTTTCATTGTTAAGCTAAAATTCTTTATAGCAATTAATTTTACTCTTTTTGGATTATATTTTTTCATTTCTACAATACTATCTCTAATTCGTTTAAAAAGTAAAACATTTATTAAATCAATAGAATGTTTTTATCAAATTTTTCTATATATCTTTTTGAAATATCTTTTAATTGCTGATTATTGTATCCGTAAAAAGAAATATTACTTTCTTTTGCTGCTTCATAATCATTAATACTATCACCTATCAAAATAGTTTCGCTTTTATTATAATTTTCTTTCATCAAAAGATTTTTCACCAACTCTATCTTTGGAGTAGGTGAACCATTTATAGAATGAAAATAGTAATTAATTTGAAGTTTTTGACACAATAAATTTAACTCATCATGTTCACTACCTGAAACAATATGAAAATTGTATTTCTCATAATTTTCTTTAATAAAATTTACGCTATCTAAAATAAGGTATTTACTTTTTACAAGTTCCTCTCTCATAATCAAACTAAATCTATCAGCATAAGCTTTAACTTCGTCATCATTAATATCTTTTTTTAAAATTTCATTAAAAAAATATCTTATTTTATGAAATCTTGATAAACCACCGTTGATAGAATGATATTCTATAAGTTTTTCAACCAAAGCTTTATCAAATTCTTTAAAAATTTCTCTAAAACCATAATCGCGAATAGCTGAGCTATCAATAATAACTCCATCAAAATCCCACAAAATATTTTTTATTAAAATCCTATTTTGCATTTTGCAAATACTCTTCAACTTTAACAACATCACTAGGCACATCAACTGCTATAGAAGCACATTTTGTTTCTTTCATTTTTACCTTGTAGCCCAAATCAATAAATCTTAGCAATTCTATATCCTCATGTTTTTCATTTGGTGTTTTTTTAAATTTCGAAAATATTTCCAATGATTCTTTGGTAAAACCATAAACACAAACTTGTTTTTTATATTGTATCTGCAAATCATTTTTTTCATATGGGATGATAGAGCGTGACATATAAACTAATTCGTCTTTATTGTTGGTTATTACTTTTATAATTGTATCACTTATAGCCTCTTCCTTGTTTGCCATTTTGTATAAATTATAAGCTATATATTCATTTGAATATAGTTTATATTCATTTACAATTTCTTCAATGGCAAGCGGATCAATAACTGGTTCATCTCCTTGGATATTGACATACAAATCAGCATCAATATTTTGAGAAATTTCAGCAACGCGATCGGTGCCTGTTAGGCAATTTGCACTAGTCATCATAACTGGAATCGATTCATTTTCACAGTAATTATAAATTAACTCATTGTCTGTAGCAACATACACATCACTCAAACAAGAGGCTTGAATTACTTGCATAAAAGTCCTTTTTATCATAGGAATACCACTAATCAAGCATAAAGGCTTCCCTTGAAACCTATTAGAATGATACCTTGCAGGTATAACACCAATAAGTTTCATTTTATCCCCTTATTGAATATGCTTTTAGTAATAAAATTAATTTTTATTTTATTTTTTAACAACTCAAGACTATTAGCTATTATTTTATTTTGTTGCAATAAAACCTCACTATTCTTCTCTATATCGTATTCATCATAAGAATAATTATTTTTATTCGCATCATAGCCATCTAATCCAGCCACACCAACCTCTTTAATTTGCTCAAAAATCAAATAATTTAAAATTATAATAGTACTATTTGTAATAAAGTTATCATTTAAAAAAACAATTTTAGAATAATCTAAAACTACATTAGATTCTCCGTTGATATTATTTGTTAAAATAATACTATCACTTTCAATAGCATCTCTAAATTCATCGTAGCGTTTTTGGTTTGAAAAAAAGTAGTAATCACAATCAAATTTTGGTTTGTGATTTATCGCTATAGTTAAATATCTTTCTGATTTTATAGCATCTTTAATCAAACCTTCGTTTTCTTTTACACTTAAGCCGGAAGCAATCAATAAAATTTTTTTATTTTTTAACTCTGGTATAAAGTTTTTGGCTTCTATTTTAGCTTTAACCATATTTTTAATATATAATTTTTTAATTACATCTTTATTAAAACTCGAAGAGTTTTCTTGTGGAATCTGTTTTAAAATTTCACAAATCATAGATATATTATTTGTTCTTTTTTGGATTAGATAATTAGTATAATTTGGATGAATGTTTAACGAAGCAGAAAGATACTGGGCCGGAGAAAATCCCCAAGAATATTTTGACATTAGGCCAGAAAGTAGAGTATCTATAATATCTAGTAAAGGCATTATATTGTACTTATCACTAGATGTTTTATTTAAATAATCTATAATTAATTCTGTATTTAAATTCCCAGCACCTCTACCCATCCCATAAACACTCGAATCAATTACAATTTCTCTTTTTAGCATTTGTTCACATAAACTAACCGCATTGGAAAAAGCTAATTGCATATTATTATGAGAGTGGTAACCTAGTGCTATATCTTTATCTAAATTATCATTTGCCAATAAAGTATATTTTTTAAATTCTTGCAAATTCATCGAACCAAAACTATCCACAATATAAAATACTTTTGGTTTTAACTTATTGGTTTTTTCAATTGCTTCTAAAAATTCTTTATCACTATATTTTTTTGTGACCATGGGTTGAAAAAAAACATCATATCCCAAATTTTGAATTTCTTTAGCATATTCTATCACTTCATTAAATTTTTCCTTATGAAAAGCCAATCTAATTCCATCTAATAAACATTGGTTTGATTTAGATAATTGCCGTAGAGAAAAATCTCCATAATTGATCATTGCAACTTTATATATACCTTTGCCAATACTTAGTTTTTTTATAAAATCATCAATTTTATGTGAATTTTTAAATAAAGTTGAATCACAATCAAAACCATTATCATTCAAATATCCAAATTCTATTACATCTATCTTAGCTTTAACCAAAGCATTTAATATTTTTTCAATATGCTCATCTTTAAATTCCCAATTATTTACATATCCACCATCTCGCAAAGTACAATCTAAAATGCTAATACACATCTTTTACCCCCCCCCTTTTTTTTTTTTTTAATTTTTCCAAATTCTTTTTTTATCTTTCCG
>NZ_JAKMSK010000006.1:0-92524 GCF_025772605.1 Campylobacter sp. CNRCH_2016_0050h
TTCTCCACTTACTTCTTGAGTGCTAGCTGCGCTTTGATTATAAGTAGCAATGATTTGTAATCTTTTAATATTAAAATCTTTTACTCCTTCAAATACTACCTTACTCTCACCTTTATCATCAGCTGTACTTTCTTTATCGTTACTAATTCTTAAAGTTTTATTGCTTTGTATATCTTTAGCCTTCCATAAAACTTTTGTTTTTGGCATTAAACCTTTAAGTTTTACTTCAAAGTCGCTTTTATAATCAATCATTCCTTTTTCAAAGTCTTGATGAGTCACAGGATCTTTTCCAGTAGGAAGCTCCATAGTGGCTGTATAATTTTTAATCTCTAAATCTTTACTTCTTTCTTTTACTAATTCATCACTCATATTCTTAGCAATGATTTTTACTTTTTCATTTCCACTAAGTCCTATAATTTCTACATTACTCTCACCTTTATCATCAGCTATTAAATTAAGCTCCTTAGTAGTTTTATCTTTATCAACAAATAAAGCATTATCTCCTTGTATACTCCATTTAACTTTTGTAGAATTAGCTTTTAAGTTTTTATAACTTGCATGAGTTTTTTCTTTATTACCTATAATAGCTTTATCTAAGATAATATCATTATCTCCATAAATTGCTATTTGAACAAATGTTTTTAAAGTAACTCCCAATACATTAGCAATGATTTCAGCTTTTTCTTTATCTTTCATGTTTACATCAGGTTTATAAATGATATTTGAATTTCCATCTTTATCAGTTTTATCTGAATTTGGCGTTTTTTCTAAACTTCCTTTACCATTTAATTTCCAATGAATTGCCAAATCGCCTGCTAAATCATTTCCTGTAAATGTGATTAGAGATTTTTCATATCTTTGTATATTAGAAGGTTTAGCAAATATCCTAAAGTCTTCTTTTGGAGCTATGATAGTAATAGGGAAACTTTCTTGAGCATTCCCTGCTTTAGCAATTAAATTGGTTTGATGGACTCCATAAGAATGGATTATTTTTACAAAAACTTTTCCATTACTATCAGTAATATAATGATTTCCATCTTTTAAGATTACACTTTTTTGTTCAGGAGTTACACTCATAGCAACATTTTTAACTGCTTGATTAAAGCCATCTTTAAGCATAATACAATGAGTATTACCTCCCAAATTTCCGCAATAAGAAATATGATAAGTATTGTTAATAGCTTTATATTCAAGCACTATAGAATAATCTCTATCTATAAAATGAGTTCTAGAGCCTTCAATGGTATTATTTATACCTGCTAATTTTGTATCAAAAGCGTGTTTGAAGGCATCTTTATCTAAAGGTATGTTAAAATTCATAGCTATATTTGTGCCTTGTTTATCACTTTCATTACTTTTTTTATGGCTTAGCGAAAAAGTTAATGCAGGACAGGGTGAGTAAGTAATACCTCCTTCATACACTAAAGGATTTTTTTCTAAATCTTCATAGCAGTTTACATTGCCAAATGGAGCTACTTTTTCTCCATACCATTTACTCATATTAGCAAAAACAGCTACATTGCTCATAGAAGGAAAAGCATATTTAATACCCATGTCCCAGCCATTAGCAGGGCGTTCTAAGAAAGTTAGATCATTATTTGCATTTTTAAAATCATAACTACTAATCCAATCACTTAATCTTTGATAAATATTAGCATGAAAAGCTAGTGTATCTAACATACTTTCAAAGCCCAAAGATATTCTTTTATGCTCTCTACTAAAATCATGATCATAAACTAAATTTAATCCTAGCATGATATTTCCTGAATTATCTAATGCTAGTGCATTAGGATAATATCTTATACCACCGCCAAAATGACCTATGATTCTATTATTATCATATCCACCTATACCGCTTTGTAGAAAATAAGATATTTTTGGATTATCTTCACTCATAATAGGTAAAAGAACTTTAGCATTACCACTTAAACCACCCCTATCATTATAGTTTAAATTAAACTCACTATTAATGGAGTGATTAAGAGTATGTAAATATTCTTGGATTAAAGTATTAGCTTGTAAGCTTAAATAATTGCTTGCTAAATCTCTTATAAGCTCATCTCTTTCTTTACTATCTTTGGCATTATATACATTACCTATAGTTTGAATAACATTAACAACCTTACTAGATAATTCTTCATCTTCTTTACTAAGATTAGAATCCTTCTTTGGTTTTTCTTCTAATAGCTTTTTGACTCTTGAGTCAATGTTATTATGTTCTTTAAGTATTTGCTTTTGATCATGGTTTACATGATTAAGTGCAAGAGTTTGATTGTTATCTATAATGATTTTATCTTGATTTTTTAAAATCATTATTTGAGAAAAAAGAAAAGTGTGAATGAGTAAAACAAATAAAAGCGTTTTTTTCATATCCCCCCCCCCCGAATCCTTTGCATAAAATTTTTTATTTGTGATGAGAATATGATAACACAAAAAATACAAAAGTGATAAAAAAGTTATAAAAATATTGAAAAATAGCCAAAAAATTAATAAATATAATAATTATTTATAAATTATAATCAAAATTACTTTTATTTTTTATTAAAAAAATGCAAATAGATTTATTATTATTTAAATATATATGAAAAAAACTTATCATTTACTTTTTAAAAACAATGAAAAATAAGCTTTTTGAATTTTTATATTTATATTTTATTATACTATTTAACATTTTTAAAAGTATTAGCATTTAGTATTTTAGATAACAGTGTAAGGTGTATTTATCATATTTGGTATATAAAGTATAAATACTAAGCTTATATATAGTAATAAATAAAGAGTATAAATACCTTATTATACTCTTTAGATAACTACAATATAGAGTTTTTGTATAAATTTGATAATAGTTGTTATAATCTTAAAATTACTTATTAAAAAAATATATTTAATTATAATTTGTATGTTTTTATAATTTGGATAATAGGTAAAAGAATATATATAATATTTAACAGAAAATAAAAAGTGATTAAATAAAGTTAGATATATAAAGATATTTATAGTTTTATATGTTATTTTTATAAATTAAAACAAACATATTTCACAATTAAGCAAGATTAGCACAACCAAGAATTATTTAGAAACAAAAATTTTTTGAGAAATATAAAAAAATGTCTTTAAGTAAAAAAGAATTTGCTAAAGTATTAGGCGTTTCTTCAGGAATTATTGATAATCTAAGAAGAAAAGGTAAAATACAATCTATGGAAGTATCTTGCTATGTATTATTTTCCATTGAAGAAATAGCTAAAGTTGTATCAGGGATTAAATCTTTAAAATGAGATTTAACTATACAAATTATTGAATTTTCAAAAGTATATGTTATTTAGATATTTAATTTCTAAAGTATGGATACTTAGGTGTTTGATTAATAAACCATACGCTTTCTAAATCCACCATTACTTCTCTATCACGAATTATTACCACAATTAAAATCTTTTGACAAATTAAAAAAAATATTTTTTGTACACACTTTAAAGGAAAATCAGTGATTAAGAGCTTAAAAAAATTTAACTGTTGATAAAAAACTTATATCAAAGTGCTTGTACTAAAAATTTATATATTGAAGCTAGGATTTTTCATGGAAATATTGATAAGAATTTTTATTTTAGATATAAACTTAATAAAAAGGGTATTCTTTTAAAATAGGAAAATATCCTATAACCATATTAACACGAGCGAGAGAGATTGCAAATGATTATAACGACATGCTATCATAAGGCATTAATCCAAAAGAACATATTCAAAAAGAAAATACTAAAAATCAAAATATAAAAAAGCACTTTATGGTACTAATAAAGTTCAAAGTCATAAAACTTCACAGATGAAGCAAGATTTAAAGAATTACTACTTGCGATTAATAAGTATTTTTACAAAAATTTCTTTGCAAATTAGTCCATATTTATTTTTTAAGAAGTGCTAATATTAGAAATTTAGAATAAAAAGAAGTAGATTTTGAGAAAAAAATTAATAAAGTTAAAGCAAGAGAGGATTTTATTATTCCGCTAAGTCAGAGTGTTTTAGGCTTGCTTTTATATGTTAAAAATTTTTCTTACTCAGATTCAAAATATGTTTTTTTCAAATGATATAAGTAAATCTAAAAAATGAGTAAAAACACATTAAATCAAGCCATTAAAAGATTAGGTTTTGGTGATGAAATACTATATCATGGTTTTAGAGCTACTGCTTCAACTTTTCTTTATGAGTATAAAAATATTCATAAACAAGATAGTGAAGTTATAGAACTATGTTTAGATCATAGGGAAAGAAATAAAGTAAAAGCGGTATATAAGACTTGATGATAGAAAAGAGAGTTAATGCGATGATGGAGTGATTTTATTGATAAATTAAAAAGAGATAAGTAGTTTAATTTTATAATGTTTGTAAATTATAAACACATAAGAACTTTTTAATTTTTGTAAATTTAATAGTATTTTATTGAATATCTTTAACGCAATTATTCTATTAGTAACTTTCTTAATACGCTATTTTGTGAATTTATATATTCTAAAACAATACTTTTTTTATTTTATTTTCATCTAAATTTAAAAAATCTAAATAAGCTTGGAATAAATTATTATTTAAATCATCGTCAAATTTATGACTTGCAACCATATTCATAGAAAAATGATTAAAAAATTTCTTACAAAAATTGTTATTATTTTTAAATAGCTGTATTAATTCTTCTTTTTTAAAAAAAATTATACTGTTTGATCGCTTCAGGATAAAAACTACTTTCTATATTTTCATAGCTATTGATAAAATCATTAATATTTTCATACTTGCTTGTTTTGTATTTTTCTTTGGTATCTTCATAATAACGCTTCCATTTTTCATCTTTTAATAATTTTAAAAGATCTTTATCTGATTTATAATCATCGCGAAAATCAAATTCTAATTCTTCCATAACAAGAGCTTCTATATAGTGCTGATTGATTTTTTCTTCTATGTTGCTTAATTTTTTCTTTGTAATTTGTGTGTAGGTTGAAAGTAAAATTTGATAAAAACCATAAGGAAAGTGTGTCATTCCATTTTTTAAATAAAAATCTATTTTTAAAAGTGAATTTTCAATATCTTTTACGAATTGCTCATCGTTTAAATTACCTACTAAATATTCTATCTTGCAGTTTTGAAGTTTGTAATAAAGATCAATTTTTAAAGTTTGATAAAAATCGCGTCTTAGTTGGTATTTTTCTTCTTTACTTAAATGAAACATATTTTTTAGGTATTTTTCGTAAAGATGGTAGTTTGAGGAAAAGTCATTTTTTTCTATTGTAATAGAAAGATTTTTTAATTTGAAATATTAATGATTTATAACTTAATTTTAGAGCATCTGAAAATGTTTTTTATTTTCATACTTGCAAAACAATAAAAAACATTGCGTATTAAAATAATCTATATGCTCTAACACATGATATAATAATCTTAGATTTCCATTGCATTGTTCTTTATATCTTTCGAAAATAATATTTTCAATAATATTTCTTATCTCATCTGTAATTTTAGTATATTTATTTATTCTATCTTTTATGATTGCTTTTGCTACTTCATCATTGTCTTTTATCGTTATTTCACAATCAATAACCTTCTCTTTGTATATTTGATACCAGTTTTTACTATTATATTGTTTGGCTTGTTCTTCTTTATTATTTTCAGTCAAAATGCCATCTTGTTCTTTTAATTCTTCCTCATGAAAAATCACAACAACATTACATTCTTTTTCTTCTTTAAGTAAATTTACAAGTCCTAAAATTTCTTTCAAAGAAAGATTATCAGATCTTCTTTCTATGTTATCAAAACACACAATAATATTATAAAAGTCTTCCTTTTTTAAAAAGGAAAAAATAGCATCACTATCTATATCTATTAAGCCGCCACTTATACTTTTAACCAAACCTTCTAAACCTTTAAAAGTTGTTTTGGTAATTTTATTATAATCTCCATGTAGGCTTACAACTATTTCTTCTAATATTTGCTTATAACTTTCTTTGTCAAAAAGATCTATATAAACAACTTTTTTATCTTTAGAAAGTTTATTTTCAACTTCTTTCCATAAATAAGTTTTACCTATACCCCAAGATCCATTTATAGCTAAACATTTTTTAGATTTTTTATTTAAAAAATTTGCGATAGTGTCAATCTTATTCATTATACACTCCTATAAAATATTTATGTAATTATATAAAATTATTTAAGTTTTCTATGTAACTATCCTCCAAACCTTAAAGCTATAGATAGTTACATATTCTTTTTAAAATACCCCTTACAGCTACGCACTCAGACAGCCTTTCTTTTTTTAAAAAATATATAAAAATACATACGCATACGCGAGAAAAAAAACAAAAAAAGTTGAGTAATTTTTTTTCAATGTTTAAACAAATTTTTGTTTTTTCTGTTATTTAATATTAAATTAATTTTTTGACTTTTATAATTATTCATATATCAAAAATAATCATAGAAAGACTCAAAAATGAAAAAAATTATCTTAGGTTTAGCAGTTATTGCTTCATTATCTAGCCTTGTTTCAGCTTCAAATCATAGTTATCATAGCAAGAAAAATTTTAATAATTCACAACAAGAATATATAGAAGGTAGAAGTATAACTTGTGCAACTTTTCATAATTGCCAAACAATACATCAACCTATTTATCAAGATGCTTTTTGCAAATGGACAGGATATTGTTAATGTTTGTTAATACTTGTCACGGCTTGGTAGATACCAAAGTAGAATATCGAGATAAACCTGCATTAGAAGAGGCGATTGCTAAACAGCAAGAAGATACAAAAAAAGTAGAAGCTGAAGCTAAAAAAGAAGAACAAAGTAATTCTACAAATACAGATAAAGCAGACAATAAAAAAGATCAGCTTTTAGATATATCTGTTTAATCTTAATATTAAGCGGCAGACTTTGTCCGCTTTCCGTGCTACACACTTAGACAACCCTAGCACCCATTTTAGTACAAAACATATAGCACCTATAAGGTGTATTTTATTTAGAGAAGAAAAGAAAAGGTGCTTCTTTTGAAAACCTTATCTTGCTTCTTCTCTTCTTCATCACGGTGATTGCTATTTAATGGCATTAAAAGCCGTATTTTTAAAAGTGTTTAAAAAAGATTTTCTAAATCATTCATTGGTGTAGTTTCTTTGATATTTACAACCGCACTCCATTTATAGTTTTTTACTTAAAAATTTTATCCTATAAGTTTGATATATTTTTCATAGCATTATTTATGATTTCATTTTTTAACGCAATTGTTTGTTTAAAATAACTAAGTGATGAAAATCTTTATTATGTTGGATTTGTATAAAATTGGATTTTAAAATTAATACTATATATTTATCTCATTGTCATGTTTGTCTATAATTATTTTAAAATAATTGATAATTTTTTCAGGATTTTTATTCCATTTCTTCAAATGTTTAAAAATCAAAACTACCATATTTATTTTAAGTTTCATTGCAATTGGTTTTAACAAGATCAAATCAGTGATTTACATATAAATATGGCTTAGTTATATCAATCAAGTGATGAAGAAGATCATATTTTTTAAAAAAGAAAGAATTTTACTTGTAGTTCATACTATATAGAAGGCAATACGGCATACATTATTTCAACATCAAACTTAATCAATATTTTTTAAAGATTATTGCAGTGGTTAGATATTTATTATCTTTAATATTCAAGAAGAGTATAAAATAAATATTATTTCATGTTATCAACTTAGAAAACAAGAGTATAATTTATTCTTATATCATTTAATGACTCATAAAAAAAGAGAGAGTAATCATTAAATAAATCTTGATTATTATTACAATAACATAATAATTGCTACAATATACCTTAGAATAATTATACAAAATATTTTAAAATTAATTTCTTATACTTATTTTATATTGCTTCAATGTGAAGATTAAAAACATCAAGATAAAATATTATCACACAAGTTCGAACACATTTGGCACTTTCTTAGTTAATAAAACTACTATCTTTTATTTACCAATCAAGAAATATTTGATTAATAAAACTAACTAAGGAATATTTATCCAAACAGATTATTTATTTAGATGTATAAAAGGATTTGCTAAATTAAGAGAATATAGTTATATTTTTGAAATAAAACATAAAATAATAGAACAAAGAATAAAAATTATATCTTTCATAAGCATCATGGTTTAAAAGCTACTTTAGAAGCTTTTAATATAGATAAAAAGACACTTTTTAGAAAACAAGAAATTTATCACAAAAATAATGATAATTTAAATACCCTAAATACAAAATACACTAAAGTAAAAAATATAAGAAGTTCTTTTGATTTGGAAATTACTTTAAATATTAAAATACTTAGGCATATTTATATAAATTTAGATAAAGAAAGATTGTATTATTTTTTAAAGCCTTTTTTATAATAAAACCTCCTAGTGTTTCCACCATAAGAAGAATCATCTCTAAAGATAAAATGAGAATAACACTTACAAGAATTAATTATCTAGGCCAAAATAAAAGCTACAAGAGAGAGTTAAAAATAGATAACTAAAAAAATCTTAAAACAACTCCTATGAATACTTGGGCAATAGATACTATAAAATATGTCGATAATAAAATAAAAATATATACTTACTATGATAGATTTAGTTACAAGAATTGATTATACTGTAGCTTTATCTCCTAAAAAGACAAGATATACTAGCATATCTTAAAAGTTTTGTTATTATCTTAAAAACTAATAATACTCATAAAAGAATTTAGTATACTCACAGATAATGGCTGTGAATTTAAAAAACTATGAATGTTTTATTAAAGAACTTAACACTACTCATTATTATACTTATCTAAAGAATCTTAGAATGAATATTCATAATGAAATATTTAATAAAACCTTAAAAAAAGCATTTGCTAATCATTATAAAGATTTATTATTTATAGATCTTAAAGAATTTAATCAAGAAATGATTAAGTAGTTAGCAGCTTATAATACTATCTTGTTATATCCAGCTTTAAAATATAAAGTTTCCTCATTTGCTCTTCATCAATTAAGAAATATTTTTCTTTGTTAGACTTTAAATCAATATTGTTTTTTCTTGCACTCTAAAAATTTTAATACATTACCTATTTAGCAAAAAAATATCATTCTTTTGCATTTTTACAATAAAATACAAAGCATGTGCAATATTAATTAATAAATCATACGCCTATTAAACTCGCCATTTATTCTTGTTAAATATATTTTATCTATTTTATTCTTTGTATTGTATTTTTAAAATTTCAATAATTTTAGAAATTTTAAATTAATTCGATTTCAATATTGCTAAAAAACATCTGTTGAAATAGATTATAAATTATTTTTATATAATGGTTGCGAAGGGGAGATTTGAACTCCCGACCTTCGGGTTATGAGCCCGACGAGCTAACCACTGCTCTACTTCGCGGCATCATATGAAGTGGATGGGGTAAAGGGATTCGAACCCCTGAATGACAGGACCAAAACCTGTTGCCTTACCGCTTGGCGATACCCCAATAGAAATTTTTTATTTAAATTAAAAGTGATATTATATATTATTTTTTATACAATGTCAAGAAAAATGCTATAATATTTTTAAAATATTTTCAAGGAATGATTTTATGGGATATATAAGTATAGAACAAGCTATAAAAGAACTTCAAGATGGTAAGATGTTGGTAATGGTGGATGCAGAAGATAGGGAAAATGAAGGGGATTTGATTTTCCCTGCACAATTTAGCTCACAAGAAAAAGTAAATTTTACCATCACTCACGCAAGAGGTGTAGTATGCGTAGCGTTAAGTGAGAACTTAGCTAAAAAATTTGAACTACCTTTAATGGTACCTAAAAACACATCAAATCACGAAACAGCTTTTACCATCACTGTCGATGCAAAAAATGCAACAACAGGAGTAAGTGCCTACGAAAGAGATATGACTATACAAATTTTTGCTGATGATAATGCAAAGGCGAGTGATTTTGTGCGTCCTGGACATATTAATCCTTTGATAGCAAAAAAAGGTGGAGTTTTAGAAAGAACGGGCCATACAGAAGGAACAGTGGATTTATGTCGTTTGGCAGGATTAAAAGAAGCATGCGTGATATGTGAGATTGTTAAAGATAATGGAGATATGGCTAGAAGAAGCGATTTGCTTGAGTTTTGCAAAAAACACGATATTAATATGATTACTATTTCAGATTTAATCGAGTATCGTTTAAAAAATGAAAGTTTGATTTCTTTAATTAAAGAAGAAGAAAGTATTTTAGCAGGTTTTAAAGCTAAAAAAATGACTTTTAAAGATCACAATGAAAATGAACACATAGTTTTTAGTTTTGGCACTTTGAAAGAATGCGAGAATGTTAAATTTTATCTTAGTGGAAGCGACTTTGAGCTTCTAACTTCTAATAAATTTAATGAGTTATTAAAACAAATTGAATTTTTAAGTCAAAAAGGTGGTGTAATCATTTTCATGAAAAATGAAAAACAAGAAAACATACAATTTAAAAATTATGGCATAGGGGCGCAAATTTTAAGGTATTTAAAAATTTCAAAAATCAAACTTCTAAGTCAAAATACCGATAAAGAATTTATAGGCTTAAAAGGCTTTGGGCTTGATATTACAAGCAGTGATTTTAAAGCTTAAATTCTAAAAACTTAAACTTATCGCCAAAGTTAAACATCAAATTTTTACTTTGGTTGATAAAGTTTTTATAAATTTGGAGGTTAATATTTTTAACTTGCTCGATAATTTCTTCCAAACCAAAATCAATTAAGGCTTGATTTTGATTTTTATATTCTAAAACCTCAAAGCCCTCTTCTTTTAAAACTTGTAAAAAATGATCAAAATTTACATTATATGTAATATCGCTTTTAGCAAAAAAATCTTTTAAGTTTTCTTCAAAAAGATTATACACTTGGTGATTTTTATACATTCTAATACTAATTTTTTCTTCTTTTTTTGCATAATCAAAACACGCAAAAGTTAGTTTTTCACAGGTTTGTTTTAATTTGGATAAAAAGGGTTTATAAGAAATACAAAGCTCGCTATTAGTGATAGAATATTTTTCACATTCTTTTAAAAGATCTTCATTCATAGCTTTAAAAATAATGTTTAAATCATCATCAACATATGCCATTGTTCTATCTTTTATAAGCTCACACGCAAAACAATCAAATAATTCATTAGCGTAAAAAAAGGCGTTTTTAAAATGACATTCTTCCAAAGAATTATAAATTTTTACATCCAAATCATACTCATCAAAAAGTTTTTTTTGAACACATTTTAATTTTTCATGTGGCTCTATGATAAAACACTCAATCTGCTCTAGAACATCGGCCCTAAGAGTGTATAGAGCTTGTATAAAATCAAGCATTAAATACCCTTCATTTGCCCCTATTTCTACAACTTCAACCGGTAAAATTAGCTTTTTATCATCTATAAGTTTTAAAAAATGATTAGCTAAGAGCGTTCCAAACAGATTTCCCACGCTAACTGCGGTATAAAAATCTCCATTTTTACCAACACTCACAGCTTGGGAGTAATATTTATCAATCCAATTTTGAAAAAACTCACTAAAAGCTATCATTATAAAGCATTAAATTTGGCTATAAAATCAAGTGGATCAACTTGCACACCATTAACTAAAATTCCAAAATGCAAATGTGGCCCTGTAACCCTACCGCTAGCTCCACTCAAACCTATAAGCTCACCCTTTTTTACCTTTTGTCCTACTTTTACATTAAGTTTTGATAGATGATAATACTGAGAATAAATCCCATATCCATGATCAATTACCACTGAATTTCCTGCATAATAACGATTTGAAGCAATCCTTACAATACCATCATTGCTAGCATAAATTTTTGTCCCACTTGCTGCTCTAAAATCAGTTCCGCTATGATAACTTTTAAGAGTATCATTAAACAATCTTGCTTTTCCAAAAACACTTGTAATTTTACTTTCTAAAGGGTATGTAAAATTGCCTTCAAATAAAGCCATATTGGTATAAGTATTATAAACCTTAATAGCTTCTTGATATTCTTTGCTAATGCGATCAAGTGTTTCTTTAGGTGGATTAACCTTAGAAGCACTAACTTTTAAAAATTCTTTTTTATAGTTTCCTTCGCTAAATTTTATGTTAATTTCTTCTTTGGAATTATCTTTAAATTCAGCTATTAATTTTCTATCTTTAGGATTTTTATAAGGTATAGCTATACTAACAATGACTTTATTTTTATACTCAAAAAAAGGAAGTTTTTTAGAATTTGAGCTAATTTGTAAAAAATTATTTTTATCAAATTCTAAAAAAACTACTTGACCTTTTACAAGCTCAATCTCTCTAGCTTCTAATACAAATACCAAAAAACAAAGTAAAAAAAGAATTTTTCTCATACGCTAAGCTCTTTAATATCAGCTATTTTTAAAAACCCACGATAAATTGCACATACTAAAGCTTGACGATTGTTTTTAATATTTTCATCTTTGTCATTAATCATTACTTTATCAAAAAAAGCATCAATTTGTGGTTTTAGCGCAAAAAGGCTTTCTAAAAGCTCTTGGGTGTTATTTTCTTTTGTTTTACACTGCATAAAAGCTTGGTATAAATCTTTTTCCTCTTGAGTGTTAAACAAATTTTCATTAATTTGAACTTCACTTAATATTGCAATATTTGCCAAGCGCTTAAAAGTAGCAAAATTTTGACTAAAATCTGCCTTATTTGCACTTTGTATTAAAGCTTTAATACAAGAATCAATATAAATAACATCATAAGTTTTAGAGCTAAGTACAGCTTTAACAAAAGAAGCATTTACTTCATAAAAAGTATATAAACGCTCTAAGATAAAGTCTAGTAAAATTTTCAAATCAAAGCTTTTATACTCACTAGCTATTGTTTCTAAAAATATCTTAAGATCAAAATTTTTATTTAAAGCTAGAATAATTTTTAAAACACCATTTGCTGCTCTTCTTAAAGCATAAGGATCTTTTGTACCACTTGGGATTTTCCCCATTGAAAAAAGCGCCATGAGTGTATCAAATTTATAAGCCAAAGCTACAATAGAACTAAATTCATTACTTGGCATAGCTGAATTATCGCCATTTGGAAGGTATTGTTCTTTAATCGCCAAAGCAAGCTCATCGCTCATACCCATAGCCTTAGCATAATAAGATCCCATAATACCTTGAAGATCAGTAAATTCATACACCATTTGAGTACTTAGATCAGCTTTTGAGTATTCTATAGCTTTTAAAATTTCATCTTTTTGAGTATTAGCAAAAACCTCACAAAGCTTAGTAGCAATTTTTTGTTCTCTAATAATTTTATCTTTTAAGGTTCCAAGTCCTTCAAGATAAACCATTTGGCTTATTTTATCATTATTTAAACCCTGCGCTAAGTCATTTTTCCAAAAAAACATCGCATCACTTAATCTTGCTCTTAAAACTCTTTCATTTCCATTAATGATTTTAGAATAATCTTCACAAACCGCATTAGAAACTACAATAAAATGATTGCTTAAAGTATTGTTTTTAAATACTGCAAAATAGCGTTGATTTTCTCTCATAGAAGTAATTATCACTTCGCTTGGGATTTCTAAATACTCTTTTTCAAAATGCCCTAATAATGCCTTTGGATACTCTGTGATAGCTACAACTTCAGCTAAAAGCTCATCATCTTCTGCAATAGTAATATCATTTTCTTTTTCGAGTATTTTTAACTGTTTAATGATAAGCTTTTTTCTTTGTTCTTGATCTAAAATAATATAATTTTGCTCTAAAGTTTTAAAATACTCATCAATATTCGCAAAAGCTATCAAATCATAACTAACACTTCTATGCACAAAAGTACTTTTTGCACTTTTAACGCCATAGCTTTCAAACTCAATCAATTCATCATTTAAAATACAACAAAGCGAGCGAATAGCTCTGATAAATTCAAATCTACCATCACCCCATCTCATAGTTTTACCAAAACTCAAGCTTTTTAAAAAAGCCTCGATCATTTGAGCTAAAACTGCTTTGCTTTGCAAGCCTTGTACTTGTTTTTGACAATACAATACTTCTTTACCCTTAATTTCTTTAAATTCAAGCTCTTCTTCTTTTAAACCACTTTTTTCTAAAAAGCTAAATCCTGCTTGAGTAAGCTTTCCATCTTTATAAGCTATCGCCTTAGGTGCGCCTATAAATTCCACAAAAGAATCATCTTGTTTTTCTTTAAAATTTTCATGGATAAAAACCAATCTTCTAGGAGTATAGAAAAATTTAAATTCAGATTCTAAATGATACTCTTGTAAAATCTTTTCCCATTTTTTAGTAATATTTGGAAGTTCTTTTAATAAAGGAATAGCAGGAAGTTCTTCTGTACCTATTTCTATTAACAATTTCATTTTACACTCTTTTTTAAAAATTTTTTAGTGTATTTTACCTATTTTTTTTAAAATCTTTCTTTGTTTTTAATTTTTCTTCTCTTTGTTTGGCTTTTTCTTGCATTTGGCGGTTAAAGCCAAACACAAGAAAAACCATAAAAGCTACAAACAAAGCAATAATAATATAATCTATCATTAGTCCCAACACTCTGCGTTTTTAATACCAAGCTTTGAAGCACTAAACACTGGATCTCTACCTTGTCTTTTTTGCTCGCTAAAATCTTTTAATACCTTTTTCACTATACCACCAAGCAATAAAATAGAAATGATATTAATCGTAGCCATAAACGCCATAGTAGTATCAGCTAAATCCCACGCAAATTTTAAATCCATATTTGCACCAATAAAAATCATAAGCACGGCACTTGCTTTAAAAAGATTGATAATAATAGGATTTTGAGTAAGGTATTTAATATTTGCTTGAGCATAATAATAATTTCCTATCAAAGAAGTAATAGCAAATAAAACTATACTAACAGTAGTAAAATGCACACCTAGATTTCCATAATATTCTTTCATGGATTCTTGTACCAAAGGTAGTGCTGTTAAAATAGGCTTACCGTCTACACCAATATTATTAGCATAAGCAAGTGAAAATAATACCAAAAATCCTGAACTTGTACAAATAATCACATCAATTAACACAGAAAATGCTTGAATAACCCCTTGTTTTGCAGGGTGAGTTGTAAGAGCAGAAGCTGCTGCATTTGGTGCTGAACCCATACCTGCTTCATTAGAAAATAATCCTCTTTTTATACCTATAACCAAAGCAGAACCTGCAAATCCACCAAAAATAGCTTCAAAATCAAAAGCGCTTTTAAAAATCATAGAAAACACTTCAGGAATTTTATCAAAATTCATAAACATCGCTATAATAGATAAACCAACATAAATCATCGCCATAATAGGAACGATGACCGAGCTTACTTTACCTATTTTAGTATGATCACCAAAAAACATATAAGCAGCAAAAATAGCCAAAATAACCCCTATTACAATAGGCCACCAACTTTGCGAAAAACTTACTTCGCTAGCATCAACCATACCTTTATAATAAAACTCAAATGCTGAAGTCATAGTTTGACTTTGAAGTCCATTAAATCCATAAGCATAAGTAATGATTAAAATCACCGCAAAAACAGCTCCAAGCCATTTTAAATTTAAAGCTTTACTAATATAATAAGCAGGGCCACCTTTAAAACTTTTTCCATCACGACTTTTATAAACTTGTGCTAAAGTGCTTTCTGCAAAAGCCGAAGCGCCGCCAAAAAATGCCATAGCCCACATCCAAAACAAAGCACCAGGTCCGCCCAAAACAACCGCTACTGCAATACCTGCAATATTTCCTATACCAACTCTTGAAGCTGTTGAAATCATCAAAGCCTGAAAAGGAGTAATATGGTGTTTTTCATGTTTTTCTTGCTTTTCTGTCAAAATGTCAAACACATAAGGAAGCATTCGAAATTGCACAAAACCCGTCAAATAACTATAATAAAACCCTACAATAATAAGCAAAATAACCAAAATGGAATAATACTGATTATTTACAAAGCCAACAAATTGGGATATTAAATCCATATTTATCTCCTTTTTATAATTTAATCGAGTGTAAATTTATCATAAAAAAATGAATTTGCTACAAAAAAATATAATTTTATATTAATTTTATTTTATTTTTTACAGCTATGTGAAAATTTAACTCACGATATTTACCAAAAAAACACATAAAAATGCTTTTAAGTAAAAAGAAAACTTAATTTTTATACACTTAGTTTTTTTAAAATTTTATAAGGTGTTTAAATTGAAACAAAATACGATGAAAATTTTTGTATTTTTTGCCATTATTGTTTTTTGGGCTTATTTTTCATTTCCTATTGAAATTTTACAAGTTAAAGATCAAAATGACTTAGCTACAGGAGAATATGCTTATACTATAGAAGCCAAAGCTTATGTTCATAGTTATTTCACAACACTTGGTTTAACAGTGGGTGGAATTTTAATAGGAATAGCACTTGGTTTTTTCCTAGCATTTTTAAGATTTTTAGAAATTCAAAGTTTAAATTTCATCATAGATGAATACATAGACATTATACGCGGAACTCCTCTGCTTTTACAGCTTTTGATTTTCTCAGTAGTGATTTTTGCCACTTGGAGTGATAATTTTTATGTAGCTATTATTGCACTTGGACTTAATAGTTCTGCTTATGTAGCTGAAATCGTAAGAAGTGGAATTCAAAGTGTAGACAAAGGACAAATGGAAGCATCTAGAGCAATGGGGCTTAATTATTCTGCTTCTATGAGACTAATCATCTTTCCGCAAGCAATTAAAAATATCTTACCTTCTTTAATGAATGAATTTATTTCTTTATTTAAAGAAACTTCAATAGTGGGCTATATTAGTGTTATGGATATTACCATGCAAAGTAAAAGCTTACAAGCAATTTATTACAACCCTAAACCTATTATTTTTACAGGACTTGTATATTATGTAAGCGTTAAAATTTTAACACTGATTGCAAGATTTATAGAAATGAGATTAAATAAACATGATTAAAATAGAAAATTTGATTAAAAAATATGGAGATTTAGAAGTTTTAAAAGATATTAGTGTTGAAGTGCATAAAGGCGATATTATTGCTATTATAGGGCCTAGCGGGGGTGGGAAAAGTACTTTTTTACGCTGTTTAAATAAACTTGAAACACCAGATAGTGGTAATATTTATATCAATAACATTAATATACTTGATAAAAAAACAGATATCAATAAAATTCGTCAAAAAGTTAGCATGGTATTTCAACATTTTAATCTTTTTAATAATAAAAATGTTTTGGAAAATTTATGCCTAGCGCCAGTACAAACAAAAATCATGGGTAAAGATGAAGCAGTAAAAAAAGCACGAGAATTACTCAAAAAAGTTGGCCTAAGTGATAAAGAAAATTATTTTCCTCATAAGCTTTCAGGTGGACAAAAACAGCGTATTGCCATAGCAAGATCATTAATGATGAATCCTGATGTGATTTTATTTGATGAGCCAACTTCAGCTTTAGATCCTGAAATGATAGGTGAGGTTTTAAATATCATGAAAGAAGTGGCTAAAGAAGGTTTAACTATGCTTGTAGTTACACATGAAATGGGATTTGCAAGAAATGTAGCTAATAGAATTTTTTTCATGGATAAAGGCATTATAGCAGTAGATGAATGTCCTAAAATAGCTTTTGAAAACCCAAAGAATGAAAGATTGAAAGAATTTTTAAATCAAGTTTTAAATCATTAAAATTTTTCAAAAGAGGCAAAATTTTGCCTCAAAGCTTCATAGCTCACTATACCCACACTCGTAGCTAAATTTAAACTTCTACCACAATCTTTCATCGGTATAGTAATAGTATTTTCCCATTTTTTTTGCATTAAATCCATAGGCAAACCAAAACTTTCACTTCCAAAAAATAAAAAATCACCTTTTTGATAATTTACATCAAAATAAGCTTGAGTAGTTTTAGTTGTCGCAAAGAAAAATCTATCTTGAAATTTTTCATACTCTTTTAAAAAATCTTCTAAATTATCCCATAAAAAAGGATTTAATTTTTTCCAATAATCAAGTCCTGCTCTTTTAACTGCCTTTTCATCAATACTAAAAAGTGGATTGATAATATGTAAAGCAAAACCTGCATTAAAACACATTCTGCCTATACTTCCTGTATTTTGTGGTATGCGAGGTTCAACTAAGACTATATGAAACATCTTTTTCCTTGAAATGGTGTCCCCAGCAAGGTTTGAACTTGCGACCTCAGAATTAGGAATTCTGCGCTCTATCCAGCTGAGCTATGAGGACAAATATTTTTATTATTTTAAGAAAAAATTTATTTTATAGAGCTTAAATTTTAAGCTCTATAAAAAAACATTTTGGATTTTCATCAAAACCTAAAACTCCATTATGCGCATCAATAATTTGTTTTGATAAAGAAAGACCTAAACCATTACCTTTTAATTTAGTTGTTTTAAAAGCCTCAAAAACCATTTTTTTATCTTTGATACTTACACCATTATCATAAACTTTAATAAAAACCCTATCTTCTTTTTGTTCGCACTTAACCTTTACATAACCATCATCATTTTCGCTTTCTTCAATAGCATCTATGGCATTATAAAGTAAATTTTGCAAAACTAAAGCAAGTAAAGATTTATCTGCATTGATTTTTAAATCTAAAAATTCAAATTTAAAATCGATATTAGCTAGATAATTATAAGCTCCAATAGCTTGCTCACACTCATCTTGTAACTCCTGTAAATTAAACTCATTTAAATTAACATGTACTCCTTTTGTAAAAAGTAAAGTAGAATTTACAATACGCTCTACTCTTGAAATTGCTTTTTGGATTTCTAAAACTATATGCTTATTTTTTAACTCACTTCTTTCAAACAAAGTAGAGCTTAATAAAGAAATAGAACCTATAGGATTGCGTATTTCATGCGCTAGGTGTGCTGCAACTGTTCCCATGCTAGCCAACCTTTCATTTCTTTTTTCATCACTAATATCTGTTGCATTTACTATAAGTTTATCAGTATGAGAGGTGATTTTGATTAGATAAAATTTATGATCAAACTCAAGCTCATAATGTGTTTTATCAAGATCAATGCATTCTAAAAGCTTTGGCTTTTGTGTAGCTAGGTTGTTTTGCAAAATAATATTTTTATTTGCGTCTAAAATCCACAAAGCCATAGGTAAAACCTCTATAATCTCACTTACCATTTGTCTTAATGCAGTGTAGTTTTCATTAAGTTGCTTATATTCATTTTCTATAACATAGGTTTGCTCTATTAAGGCTTTTAATCCTTGTTGTAAGTTTTCTTTTTCACTAGAATCTAAACTTTTTAAAATATTTTCATCCACACTTAATCCTTAATTAAAAATTGAAAATCTTCTAAAGTATATAAAAGCAAATTACGCTCCTTATTTAGAATAAGCTCTTTACTAAAGCCACTCTTTGAAAAAAGCACATATAAATTAGGTTGAATTTGCAACTGTTTTGCTTTACTTTTCAAAATATTTAAAACATTTTTACATATTTTTCTTTCTTTAAATTTAACTTCACCTAAAACACAAAAATTGTTTTCATGATAATACAAGTCTATTTCATGATAATAATTCCAAAAACTATACACTTGATCCACTTTAAGTTTTTTTGCTAAAAATTCTTTGCATAAAAGTTCAAAAGTAAAACTTTGGTATTTTTCCAAATTTTCTTGGATAAGTTCTATTAATTCATTGTATTTTTTCATCGCGATTAAATTAAGTTTAGGATATATAAAATAAAAGAAAAATCTTAATCCTTGATTTTTAAAAACAACCTTATCTTGTATATTATAAGAGCGCAATTCTTTTTTAACTTTCTGTCTTTTGTTTTTTATAATTGGCTTTTCTTGACTTTTTTCTAAGATCAAAATATTTTTCTCTAAAAGTTTATTAATAATTCCTAGAGCCTGAAAATGCGGAATAGATTTATTAATAGAATAGCGTTTTCTATCGTTTTTGCTTAAGACGCTCAAAGCTTTTAAAGCATTCTCATCTAAATTTAAAGAAACTAAAATATCAAAGGCTTTCAAAATAAAAACATTTAAGATATTTTCATATAAACTTAATTTCAAATCAAATTCAAACTCATCAAAAATACTATAAAAATCAAAAATACTTTCAAGCTCCAAAGTTTCACAGCGTTTTGAAAAATCACCAAATTTTATAATCACATCCTTAAAAATAAATATTTTGTATGTTATAATTTTAACAAAAAATTAGAGGATTTTTTTTGGATATTGAAAAACTAAAACAAGATATTATTTTAAAAAAAGGAATATATTATTTTGATTTTACAGCTAGCGCTTTAGCACTAAAAAGCATAGAAAAAGAAATTAAAAAAATTCTTACCACCTATGCAAATACACATTCAGATAGCTCTTTAAATTCTTTTATCACACAACAGCATTATGAAAACGCAAGAATAAATTTAAAAAAATACCTTGAATTAGATGATAGTTTTGCTCTTATAGCTTGTGGGAATGGATCTTCAGCAGCTATAAAAAAATTTCAAGAACTTTTAGGTCTATATATACCACCACTTATTAAAGAAAAATATTTTAAAAATACAGACAAAAACACCTTACCTTTGGTTATAGTTGGACCCTATGAACACCATTCTAATGAACTTTCATTTAGAGAAGCTTTGTGTGAATGCGTTCGAGTGCCCTTAGATAAAAATGGAGAATTAGATTTTAATTTTTTAGAAAAATTATTACAAAAATCCAAAAACAGACAAATCATAGCAAGCTTTAATGCAGCTTCTAATGTTACAGGAATTTTAAGTGATTATAAAAAAATTTACACTTTAATCAAACAACACAACGGTATAGTTGCTTTTGATATTTCCACTTTAGCTCCTTATGCTAATTTAGATCCTAAATTTTACGATGCAGTGTTTATTAGCTCTCATAAACTACTTGGAGGTGTAGGATCTTGTGGCTTACTTGTTATCAAAAAAAATCTATGTGGCAATACCCCTAGCTTTGCAGCAGGTGGAACTGTGGGCTATGTTTCAAGAACATCTCAACAATATTTATGCGAAGTTGAAAATTTAGAAGAAGGTGGCACACCTGGAATTATTCAGCTTATTAGAGCAAGTTTGGCTTTTAAAATACGCAATGAAATAGGTTTAAAAAATATAGAAAAAAAAGAAAAAGAACTTTGTGAATATTTTTTCAAACAATGTACAAATTTTCCAAAAATGATCTTATATGCAAAAAATATCACTAATAGATTACCTATTTTTGCTTTTAATATAGAAGGAATTTCTCCTTTTGATTTAGCTTATAAACTAAGTAAAACTTATAAGATAGAAACAAGAGCAGGTTGTGCTTGTGCAGGACCTTATGGGCATGATTTACTCAATCTAAAAGACAATCAAGAATTAAAATCTAAACCAGGTTGGCTAAGAGTGGGTTTTCATTATACGCATACAAAAGAAGATATGGAATATTTTTTTAAAGCCTTGAATATAAGTATCAAGGCTTTAAGTTAATTATTGTAAATCGTATTTTTCTACGATTTTTTGGTAAGTACCATCAGCTTTAACTTTTTCTAAACCTGCATTAATTTTTTGAATAAGCTCACTTTGTTTTCCTTTATCAAAAGCTATACAAAACCCTGAACTTCCATCATTTTCTTCTAAAAATGCTTCTAGCTCTTCATTAGTTTTTAAATAACCTTTACCAATATCTTTATCCGTTAAAACTGCATCTACTTTGCCAGCTTTTAAAGCTAAAATTGCTGCTAACATTTCTTCGCTTGCAACTACTTGAGCATTTGGAATAGTCTTAGCAGCGCTTTCTTGAATAGTTCCAAGTTGAACACCTATTTTTTTACCTTCCAAACTTTGTTTATCGCTAATACTAGAATCTGTTTTTAATTTTAAATATAAATTTTTAGTATTGAAATAAGTATCACTAAAATCCATACTTGCTAATCTTTGAGGAGTTGAACTCATAGCAGAAGCTATCATATCAATCTTTCCAGCTTTTAAGGCAGGAATTAAACCATCAAAACTCATATTTACCCATTCAAGTTTTAAATTTTCTCTTTTAGCAATTTCTTCCAATAAATCAACATCAAAGCCGGTAATTTTTGCATCTTTAATAAAATCAAAAGGAGGATAATTTGCAGCTATACCTACTTTATAAACTTTTTCACCAGAAGCACTAGCTTGATTTTTATCGCTTGAACAAGCACCTAAAGCTAATATACCAAATAATGCTAAAACAACATATAATATTTTTTTCATTTTTTTCCTTTGTTAAAATTAAAATAAAATTGATAAATGATTATAATGTGTTTAAACGCCTGTATTTCTTCATATCCGCCTCCTTTATAATAAATGTGAGCATAATTATAGCAGAAAAAAGTTTTTTGTAAAGAGTTGTTATAGAATATTTTTTATTTAAGTTAATTTTTATATATTTTAATTAATGAGTTTAAATTTTTACCTTCTTGCTAATCATTAAAACATAACCTATTCCAAGACAAATAGACCACATAGAACTGCCACCATAACTTAAAAGTGGCACAGCAACTCCTTTTAATGGAGTTAAAGAAATAATTCCAAAAGCATTCATAAAAAATGAAAACAATAAAAGTAAAGCTACACCTGAACAAAATAAAAAATGGACCTTATTTTCACAGCGTCCAGCAATTCTAAAAATTCTAAGTATGACCATCAAATAAATCAAACATATAATGCTCAATCCCAACAATCCTATTTCCTCAGTAATCCCTGATAAAACAAAATCCGTATGTACCTCACTTAAAAATCCCAATTTGAAAGTTCCAAGACCCAACCCTTCTCCAAAAAATCCACCATGAGCTATAGCATTTAAACTATGTGAAATTTGATAAGGTTCTGAGTTATGGCTTACTCTTAAAGCACTTGCTAGCCAATCAGGAAAAAAAGGTAAAAACGCATCTTGGATATTTCCCCACCAAGCAGAAATACGCTGAATTCTTCTTTGATTACTTAAAATCACCAAAACCCCAATCATTCCAACAATAACCACGCCAAAAGCAAAAAGTCTTTTACTAGCTCCTGCAAAAAATGCTAAAGCAAAAACCAAGAAAAAAGAAATAACACTTTGGCCTAAATCATTTTGTGTCATATAAATATAGCCAATAACAAAAGCAGCTAAAATAAAATAAGGAATTAAAATTAAAACTTCGTGTTTGATTGCTTTTTTGCTATCATCAATTCTTCTTGTATAAGACCAAGCAAGGAAATAAATCAAACCTATCTTAAAAAATTCAACAGGAGAAATAGATAAAGGGCCAAGCCTGATCCACCTTTTAGCACCACCTGCTGCAGTAGCAAGAAAGGTAGGTAAAAAAGGCAAAATAAGTATAAATAAAAAAGAGATTAACAAAACACTTATCATTAAATAATGTGCCATTTTACTATCAGGATTTAATCTTGAAACAAAATAAATAATAGCTATACCACTAAGTCCAAAAAAAAGCTGCCTGATAAAAAAATGAAATTCATTATATTCTAAATAAAGCACAGTAAAAGCACTTAAAGAATATGAAAAAAGTATCCCTATAGTTATTAGAATGCAACTTAAAAAAAATAATTTTCTATCAGCAACCAAAATTTCTTCCTAGAATTTTATAAAAATTAATTTTAATAAATTGCAACTTAAAATGATGTTATTTGGAGATTATGTATTGTTTTTATATAAAGATTTTAAACTCTCATAAGCAAGCTGAATTTTTTCAAATTCCTCACGACAATAAGCTTGTTCGATTTTGCTTTTACCTTGATGGCGATCAGGATGATAAATTTTAACTAAATTAAGATAATTTTGTCTAATAGTAGCAAAATCATCACTAGAATTACATCCTAAAGTTTGGAAATAATTCTCAAAAAGTTTAGCCAAAGCATTAAATTTCCAATTAGTATTGGCTTTATTTTTCATTTTATTTCTAAATTCTAAAAGCTGAGTTTCATTGATTGTAAAATCCACACAATATTTTAAATGCTCATTTACGCTTGCTAAAATTTCTAAAAGATTTAAAGTATTATCATCTTTGTATTCTACTGAAAAAATACAATTTTTCTCATCATACATGCTTTTATGATCTTTAAAATATTGCTCTAAATATACAGCAAACATTTTTTCATTAGAACTTAAAGTTATTAAGATATTTTTTTGTGCAAAACCTATTTTAGCAAAGATTACAGGCTTTAAAGTATTTGCTTGAGCAAGATTTAATTTAAAGGTCTTATAATGCGCAAAAGCAAGATTATCGATTTGGTTTCCAGTATTTTTTTTATACTTGTGATTAACAAGTTTTAAAAAATATCTTCTTTGAGGAATTTCATTTTCCACAAAAAAAGATAAGGTTTTGTTTTTATTTCCTATGACTTTAGAAAAATTTTTACGGATAAGATCTTGAAAATATTTAAACATTAAAAAATCATCAGTATTAACACTAACAGATTCTAAAGTTTGCACTACTTGCATAAAATCCTCTCTATAAACCTAACTCCACAAAAATGCCTGTTCATCTAAAGCACTAGTGTGTTTTAAAATTTCATTTGGACTATAATCGGCTTTATACGATAAAGATTGACACCCTTTTACAAAATATCCTAAATAAATATATTTTAATTTTTTTAATTGTGCAAGCTTGATTTCTGTTAAAAGCGAGTATTTTCCAAGACTTAGATGTGAAAAATCAGGATCATAAAAACAATATATACTAGAAATTCCATCTTCTAAAATATCAATCAAATCAACACAAACTAACTTATTATCTATATAAAAATCAAGTTCATATCCAAAAGTACCTGCATTATCTACATAAAGATTGTAATATTTTCTAAAATTTAAATCATAAATTTTCCAATTTCTTTTATCTTTTTGATAATGGTGGTATTTTTCATAAAGCAATAAATGCTCATCACTTAAAGAAGGTTTTTGTAAGATTATTTTAGTAGCTATATTTTTTTTTAAAACCCTACGATAGCTTTTACTAAAATGGAAATTTTCTACCAAAATACGCAAATTTTGACATTCATTACAATCATTACATATTGGTCTTGAAAAATATGAGCCAAAGCGACGCCAACCTCTTGAAACTAATTCTTGATTTTGCGCTTTGTTAATAAAAGATATATAATTATACTCATTTCTACAATATCTATTTTCAAGATAAGGACATTCTTCTTCTAAAGTACAAAAACCAATAATATTATTCATTAGATCTTTTTAATATCACTATTTTTTACAAATTCCATAAATTCATTAGCTAAACGCTCTTCTTTTAAAAACATATCTTCAAATTCTTGTTCTTGCTTTTTATCTTCATTTTGCTTAGCTAAGTCTTTTTGTATAGCATCTAAGTCAGTATTTTTCATACTAACTCCGCTTTTACTCGCTTTAACCTTTTCTTTTTTTGTTTGACCTTGTTCTTTTTGGAGTGCTTTTTTTATATCTTTTAATTCGTCTAAAAAACTCATGATTGCCTACTTTCTTTTATCTTTTGTAAGGCTGCAGCTATAGCAGCAATTACTTCTTCTTTATTTTCTTGGTGTCTATCTTCTGTCTTTTCCAAAAGCTCTTCCATATGTGTTTCTATGAAAGAAGTATCAAAATACCCTCTTCTAAATTCTCTTATTTTGGTAATTGCAATCAAAAATGGAACAGTTGTTCTAATATCATCAATCACAAATTCTTTCAAAGCTCTCTCAAGTCTATTAACTGCACTATCATAACTTGAACCCTTAACAATTAATTTTGCAAGTAAAGAATCATAATAAGGTGGTACAGTATAGTCTTTATATAAATGACTATCCACTCTCACAGATGGCCCTAAAGCTGGAAAATACTCTGTAATTTTGCCTGGACTTGGAATGAAATTTTTCCATACATTTTCTGCTGTAATCCTAGCTTCTATCGCAAAACCTCTTGGTTTTATATCGCTTTGCTCAAGATCTAAAATTTCCCCATTTGCTATACGAATTTGTCTTGTGATAAGGTCAATCCCCGTGATTTCTTCAGTAATTGGGTGTTCTACTTGAATTCTTGTATTCATTTCCATAAAATAAAATCTATTATAATCATCAAGTAAAAACTCAACCGTCCCAACATTAGTATAGCCCACAGCTTTTGCAGCAGCTACTGCAGTAACTCCTATGGTTTTTCTTAGTTTTTCTGAAATACTTGGGCAAGGTGCTATTTCAATGATTTTTTGATGTCTTCTTTGTATTGAGCAATCTCTTTCACAAAGATGAATGATATTACCATAATTATCTGCTAAAATTTGAAATTCAATATGCCTTGGATTAATAACATATTTTTCCATAAAAACTTCATCATTTTTAAAAAAACTTAGTGCTTCTCTTTTGCATGCTTCAAAAGATTTTTCCAAATCCTCTTCTTTATGTACTACGCGTATGCCTCTACCGCCACCACCACCACTAGCTTTTAAAATTACAGGATAGCCTATTTTTAAAGCTTGAAGTTTGATTTCTTCTAATGTGCAATGATTTAATTTTTCAGTACCTGGAACTACAGGGATTCCATTTTTTTTCATTAAATATCTTGCTATGTTTTTATTACCCATTTTACGGATAACATCTGATTTTGGACCTATAAAGATAATTCCTGCTTCTTCGCATTCTTTTGCAAATTCATAATTTTCACTTAAAAAACCATATCCAGGATGTATAGCATCAGCTCCACAAGCTTTAGCAATCTCAACTATTCTTTTACCATCTAAATACCCTCTTATGGCATCAGTTCCTATTCTATATGCTTCATCAGCAACTTTTACATGCAAACACTCATAATCAGGTTCAGTATAAACAGCAACACTTTGTATATGCAAATCTCTACAAGCACGGATCACCCTTACTGCAATCTCACCTCTATTGGCTATTAAAATCTTATGTATCATGACTTTGCCTTAAGCTAAAATATTAAAAAGAAGATTAGCATAAAAATATAAAAATTCTATAAAAATATTTATTTTTGCTAATTTTAAGAATTTTTTGATAAAATTACTCTTTATTTTTGCGCCCATAGCTCAGCTGGATAGAGCATTTGATTGCGGTTCAAAAGGTCAGAGGTTCGAATCCTCTTGGGCGTACCACTTACTTCTTTTTTACAGAAAATTCATCCAAATCCAATTCTTTTTTATCTTTAAATTGATACCATAAAAATAAAATAAAAAATATCGTTAAAATCACAGCTAAAATATAGTAAGTTCCGTATTCATTTTCAGATAAAAATAAATTTTTGGTATTCATACCAAAAAATCCAACAATTAAATTTAAAGGTAAAAAAATTGCAGACATAATACTTAAAAAGTAAATATTTTTATTTATTTTTTCATTTCTTGCGGTATTAATATAAGTGTAAATCCCTTCTAATCTTGATATATTTTCTTTAATATTTTTTTCCAAAACAGCTAAATTTAAAACAATTGTTTTTAAACTTTTCTTTATAAAATGATGCTTACTATGACAAATTTTACAAGCCTCTAAAACAGAAGAAACCATGTTATAACTTTTACTAAGCTTGACTTTTAATATAAAATATTTTGTCAAGAAATTCTTTACTTTTTTATTTTCTAAAATCAACTCCTCTCTTTTTTCTATAGAAAGGTTAATGGTATTATTTTTTTCTTTTTCATTTTGCAAAATTTCTTTTAATATAGCTATAAATTCCGTATTAGAAAATAAAATCAAATTTTCATCTTTATACTCAAAAATTTGATTTTCTTTAAAAACAAATACACTTTTAGAATTTTTAGTTATATCTAGAGTGAAAATATCAAAATCATCAAATTCATAATAAGCATTTGATACATTAATATTGCTAATAATTTGTTTTAAAGTATCATTTAACACATTCTTTGCCTATAAAATTCTTTTCTAAAATTTTCAAATTCATCTTTAATAATAGCTTCACGCATTTGCTTGACCAAATTTAAATAATAGTGTAAATTATGAATACTTGCAAGTCTAAAAAAGGTTAATTCTTTGGCTTTAAATAAATGATTTAAATAGGCCCTTGAAAAATTCTTACATGTATAGCAAGAACATTTGCCGTCTATAGGAGCATGATCAGTGATAAATTCTGCTTTTTTGATATTAAATTTTCCAAAGCTAGTAAATAAGGTACCATTTCTTGCATTTCTTGTTGGCATCACGCAATCAAACATATCCACACCTCTTGCTACATTTTCTACTAAATCTTCAGGCGTGCCAACTCCCATTAAATATCTAGGGCGATTGTTATCCACATAAGGCATCATAGCTTCAACCGTATCATACATAGCCTCATTTTCTTCTCCCACGCTTAATCCACCTATAGCAAGTCCATCAAAATCCATCTCACAAAGTGCTTGAGAGCAAATTTTTCTAGCTTCAAAATCAGTCCCACCTTGGATAATACCAAAGATATTTTGCCCTATTCCCACACCTTGACTTTGTTTTAACTTATGATAATCAATAGCTTCTTTTGCCCATTTTATAGTGCGTTTTAGAGAAAGTTCTATCCTTTCTTTACTTGCAGGTAAGGCCACTAAATCATCTAAAATCATCATAATATCTGAATTAAAATCATATTGTGCATCTAAAACACTTTGCGGGGTAAAATAGTGCAAACTTCCATCGATATGACTTTTAAATTGAATACCTTTTTCATCAGGTTTTGAATTTTTACTTAAAGAAAAAGCTTGAAAACCTCCACTATCTGTTAAAAAAGAGCCTTCAAATTTACTAAAACCGTGCAGACCACCCATTTGCTTAATCACTTTAGAACCAGGCCTTAAATACAAATGATAAGTATTTGCTAAAATAATTTTTGCATTTAAAATCTCACTCATATCAACAGCATCTAAACTTTTAATCGCAGCCAAAGTTCCAACGGGCATAAAAATAGGAGTTAAAATTTCACTATGTGTAGTTTTTATACGACAAGCTCTAGCATTTGCACTTTTATATTGAACTTCAAATTCCATTATTTTTCCTGTATTTTTTGCATAATCATACCAAAGACTTGCTTATAAGTTTTTTTGAAAGAAAGCCTGTTTTTAACAGGCTTAAGAAATTAGTAGTTTTTTACAAATTCAACGATTTTTTCACAACCTTCAATAATATCTTTTTCATTAGTTGCATAAGAGAGCCTAAAATACCCTTCCATGCCAAAACCAATACCTGGCACCAAAGCTACTTTTTGCTCTTCTAGTAGTCTTTTACAAAATCTCATAGAATCATTATCAACTTCTTTGCAAGATATAAATAAATAAAAAGCTCCTTGTGGAATTTGTTCTAATTTTAACTTATCGCTTTTGGCTAAAATTTCACAAGCTAATTCTCTACGCTTTAAAAAGGCTTGTCTCATCATTTCAATATCATTATCTGCTTTTCCAAGTAAGGCTGGTAAAGCTGCGTGTTGGATGATTGAACAAATATTTGATGTACTTTGCCCTTGTAGTTTTTTAACAGCATTATTAAACTCGCTCATTTTACTTGCCATGTATCCAAAACGCCACCCTGGCATAGCACCACATTTGCTAAGACCATTAATACTTACAGTTCTATTTAAAGCATCTTCACTAACTTGCGCAAAAGCACAAAATTCTCCATCATAAACTAATTTTTCGTAAATTTCATCACTTAAAACTACTATTTTAGTTCCTTCTAAAACCTTAGCTAAAGCACTTATTTCTTCTTTAGAATATATAGCTCCTGTAGGATTTGATGGAGAATTAAACATCAAAACCTTAGTTTTTGAAGTAATAGCTTGTTTTAATTGTTCTGGGGTGATTTTAAATCCATTTTTTGCTTCACCTTCTATAAACACAGGAGTTGCGCCTGCAAATTTTACCATTTCAGGATAACTCACCCAATAAGGACTTGGAATGACAACCTCATCACCTTCTTCAACTAAACACTCAATCGCCATAAACAAAGAATGTTTAGCACCAACATTGGTAATGATTTCACTTGTTTTATAATCTAAACTATTATCATTTTTAAATTTATATTGTATAGCCTCTATAACTTCTTTTATACCCACAACTGGCGTATAAGCTCCACAACCTTTTTCAATAGCTTCAATTGCTGCTTTTTTAATGATTTCTGGAGTATCAAAATCAGGCTCACCTGCCGAAAAACTAATAACTTTCTCACCATTTGCTTTTAAAGTTTTGGCTATATCAGTCATTACTAAAGTTAAGGATTCTCCTAAATTTTGAGATCTTTGGCTTAGCATTTTCTATCCTTTTATCTTATACTAATTTTAATTTTTGTAATTGTTACAACTTGGAGCTTAAAAAATTCTACGAGTAAAATCAAGATTGTATATTTTTAAAAAATTTTGTGTAGAAACTATACATTTTCTACACAAACTATTTTTATTTGTTTCTTTGGGTAATTATTCTAAAGCTTCTATGTCGCTTTCATTATGATGAATAAAGCGTTCATCTTTTTCTATAGTTTCAACTAAACGCCCTACTCTTTCCCATCTAACTTTTTTATTTTCATCCCATGAAAAATAAATAAACCAAGGTTGCCCAACTATATATTTATAATCTACACTTCCCCAAAATCGACTATCGCTAGAATGATCACGGTTATCGCCCATCATAAAATATTCATTTTCAGGTACTTTATAATAATAAGCATTAAAACCATAAATATTATTAGCACCTAATTCATCAAAAGAAGCAGGCTTCATAGCAAATTGCCCCAAATTTAAATAGCGAAAAAATACACTGTCTATATCCACTCTAGAATCATAATGTATTCCTTTTTCCACAAAAGGCTCTTTTACAAAAAGTCTTCCGCCTATAATTTTTGTTTTATTAGGATAATAATCTTTCATATATTCATCACCCTCAACCATACGCACATATAAGGTTTTATTTGCAAAAACTACTTCATCTCCGCCTTTGGCCACACATCTTTTTACATAGTGGATTTTTGGCTCATGCGGATATCTAAATACCACAATATCCCCTCTTTTAGGACCTTCACCACTTACTAAATGTCCATTTTTATTAAAATCAGGTAAAACAGGAATTTCCACCCAAGGAATATGCGGGGTTGGAATACCATAAGAAAATTTTTTTACAAATAAAAAATCCCCTACTAATAAAGTATTTTTCATAGAACCGCTTGGTATAGTAAAAGCTTGTATAAAGAAAAATATAATCAATAAAACAACTACTAAAGTTCCCGTCCAAGATTGTGTAAATTTATAAATTTTCTTCAAAAATTTCATTTTTTTATCCTATTTTTAGCTGATTTTATAGTATTTTCTAAAAGCATGGCAATAGTCATAGGCCCTACTCCACCTGGTACAGGAGTGATATAACTAGCTTTTTTACTAACATTTTCAAAATCGACATCGCCTACTATTTTTCCATCAACTCTATTAATCCCAACATCAATTACCACCACACCTTCTTTAACCATATCTTCTTTTAAAAGATTTGGACAACCTGCTGCTACGATAACAATATCAGCATTTTTTGTATAAGCTTTTAAATCTTTTGTATAAATGTGACAAATACTCACACTAGCATTAGCATTTAACAAAAGAGTAGCCATAGGACGGCCTACTATATTTGAAGCTCCTATTACAACTACACTAGCTCCTTGTAATTTTATATCATAATGTTCTAAAATTTTCATAACGCCTAAAGGTGTACATGGTAAAAAACCACCTTTTAAATTAAGATTTAAATTTCCGACATTAAAGGGGTGAAAGCCGTCTACATCTTTATTAAAGTTAATACTTTCTAAGATTATATCTTTATTAATATGCGATGGCAATGGAAGTTGAACTAAAATTCCATCTATACTATCATCATGATTTAAAGTATTAATCAAAGCCAAAAGCTCATTTTGGGTTGTATTTACATCAAGTTTATAAACTAAAGACTTAATTTCACATTGCTCGCAAGCTTTTGCTTTAGAACCCACATAAGTAGCACTAGCAGGATCCTCGCCTACTAAAATTACAGCCAAACAAGGCTCTATACTTTGAGCTTTAAGTTCTAATACTTCTTGTTTTAAATTTTCTTTTAACTTATCACTTAGCTTTTTACCATCTAAAAGTGTCATTTCTTTCCTTAAATTTTATAGCTTTCTTTAACTTAAAAAATTGTATCATAACAAAACTTCTTTTTTTGTTAAAGGCAATGAATGAAAATTGTATTATTTTTATTTTTTATAATTTATGGTGCTTGGGCTGAAGATTTTATCTCTCCTAAAGAATACCAAGAGTCCCTTTACAAAAATCCAAGAGGCATAAGTTGTGCTAAATGTCATGGCAATGGAGGTCAACAAATACTAGGTTATTACACTAAAAATGGAGAAAAAATTCCTTTTATTGTGCCAAGTATTAAAAACATTCCTTATACGCGTTTTAGAAAAATTCTAAATCAACCTCAAGAGGCAAAAAGCATTATGCCAACTTACTCGCTAACAGAAGATGAAATAAAATCACTTTATGATTATATTACTAGCAATAAAAGGAGTAAAAAATGAAAAACAATAAAAAAGCCTTTGAGGAAGCTTGTGAGCATATAGCAGGTGGGGTAGATTCCCCAGTGCGTGCTTTTGCAAGTGTAGGTAGCAATCCTTTATTTATCAAACAAGGCAAAGGTGCTTATATTAGCGATATAGAAGAAAATACTTATATAGATTATGTGCAAAGTTGGGGACCTTTACTTTTTGGACATTGTGATGAGGATATTGAAAAAGCTTGTAAAAAAGCATTAGAGCATGGCTCGAGCTTTGGTGCGCCAACTTTAGCTGAAACTAAATTGGCCAAATTTATCTTAAAAGATTGGCCACATTTGGATAAAATCCGTTTTGTAAGTAGTGGCACTGAAGCTACTATGAGTGCTATTCGTCTTGCAAGAGGATTTAGTAAAAAAGATAAAATCATCAAATTTGAAGGATGTTATCATGGGCATTCTGATTCTTTATTAGTAAGTGCTGGAAGCGGTGCAGCTACTTTTAACACCCCAAGCTCACTAGGAGTTTTAACCGATGTAGCTAAAAATACTCTAGTAGCCGTTTATAATGATATTGATAGTGTTAAAAACTTAATCAATAATGATGATAATATAGCTTGTATCATCATAGAGCCAATTGCAGGAAATATGGGTTTAGTACCTGCTAAAATAGAATTTTTGCAAGAGCTAAGAAAACTATGTGATGAGTATCAAATTCTTTTAATTTTTGATGAAGTTATGAGTGGCTTTAGAGCTTCATATCTTGGCTCTTTTGGGATTAATAATATAAAAGCTGATATAGTAACTTTTGGTAAGGTTATAGGCGGAGGTATTCCTGCAGCTGCTTTTGCTGCAAGAGCTGAGATTATGGATTTATTAAGTCCTTTAGGTGGAGTATATCAAGCAGGAACACTAAGTGGCAATCCTCTTGCTATGGCTGCAGGTTATGCGAGCTTAAAAAAAGCAAGAAATTATGAAGGCTTGTATGAAAAATTAGAAAAACTAGGCAAAAGACTCACTCAAGGCTTTAAAGAAGCTGCAAATGATTGCAAAATTCCTTTGCAAGTTAATTGCGTTGGTTCTATGTTTGGATTTTTCTTTTGTGAAAACCCTGTTAATAATTATCAAGACGCTTTAAAATCAGATACTAAATTATTTGCCAAATTTCATGCACAGATGCTAAGCAAAGGTGTATATTTAGCACCATCTCAATTTGAAACAGGTTTTATATGTGAATGTATGGATAAAAAAATCATTGATAAAACTATACAAGCAGCACAAGAAAGTTTTAAAGCATTATGAATAAAAGACAAAAAATCATTCGCAAAGGTATAGAAGCTGCAGATGGATTAAGCCTTGGTATATCCATGGTTGTGGCTGTTTTAATCGGAGTTGGTATAGGCTATTTTTTAAAAAACTTAACCGGTATTGTTTGGCTTTTTTGGGTAGGAGTGTTTATAGGGGTAGCTGCGGCGATTTTAAATGTTTACAAAGCCTATAAAGCACAAGTAAAAAGTTACGAAGAATTTAAAGAAGAAAATCGCTATAAAGATTTAAAAAATGATCCTAAAGCCTAAAATTTTATTAAAACTCTTGCTAGGATTAAATTTACTTTTCTTAGCAGGAGTTTTTTTTTACAAAGAATTAAGCTTTAAAACCTTTATAAGCTTTGAATTTGGCTTTTTAGCTCAAAATTTAATCATTCTAATATCTTTTTTAAATTATAAAAATTTTATTTTTAAAGCAGCTAAAAATTATGATTTTACGCAAAGACCTTTACAAATTTTTGCTAAAAAACAATATTCTTTGCCAAAAATTATAAAATTTATCCATATAGATGACGATTTAAAACCAAAATTTAAAAGTATTTTTAAAAACGCGTTAGCTTTTTTTTCTTTATTTAAAATTTTTGCTTATGTGTTTTTAATAGCAGGATTTTTATTTTTAGAGTTTCAAGGTTTAATGAGTATTTTTGCCTTGTTTTGTGCAATGTTTGTCACACCCATAGCGGTATTAATATATAATTTTTTAATAAGAAAATGTTAAGCTCAAAAAGAACGATTAGATCACTAACAGCATTATTTCTTGGTATGATTTTTGTTTTCATAGGAAGTGCTTTAACAGTAAATTCCATAGCTATTATTTTAAAGCATAATAATGTTAGTAATTTTTATATAGGCGTAATAGGAAGTTGTTATTTTCTTGGTGCTATGGTAAGTACAATTAGTGCCCATAGAATAGTTTCTAAAGTAGGACATATAAGATCATTTGGAATTTTTGCTATTATTTTTGGTATAGCCACTATGCTTCATAGTTTAAATTCTAATCTTTATTTTTGGATGTTTTTAAGATTTTTGCTAGGTTTTTGCTATTATGCACTTTTAATGGTAATAGAATCATGGCTTAATGAAAAAGCAAAAAACACTATTCGCTCAAGAGTGATAGCCTTTTATGAGGTTGTATTTTACTCATCGTCAGGTTTTGGAATTTTACTTATGTCTTTTGACTTTCCAAGTAATACAGTATTTATTTTAAGTGCTAGTTTTATTATGTTTGCTTCCATTCCTTTATTTTTAATCCGCATTAAAGAGCCTATTTTGCCACAAAAAACAAAAATTTCCATTCCTAAGGTTTTTGATATAGTGCCTTTAGCCTTAGTAACAAGTTTTATAGCGGGCATGCTTTTAAATGGCTTTTTTTCCATGGCTTCTTTATTTGTACTTATACAAGGATTTGGCGCAAAAGAAGCTTCTATTTTTATTTTCTCTACTATGGTAGGTGGCTTTATTTCGCAACTTTATATCGGAACTCTTTCTGATAAAATTAGCAGAAAATTTGCCATTATATTGTGTGCTTTTATTGCTTTAAGCGCTATGCTTTGCATACTACTTTTAGAATATAATATTTATCTAAAATACTTTTTTGGATTTTTGCTAGGCATGGGTATGTGTTGTTTATACGCTCTTTCTTTAGCAAGAGCAAATGATATGCTTGATAATCCTAGCAAAAGAGTTGAACTTGGCAGAGCAGTTCTTTTTACCTATTCTTTTGGTGCTTTATTCGCGCCTGCAGTTTTGGGAACTTTGATGTATTATTTTCAAGCTTATGGCTTTATGTATTTTTATATAGTTTTATTAAGTATTTTGATACTATTTGCCATAGATAAACCAAAATTTAAAAAACTTACCAAATTTAAAAGAAAACCTGGTAATATGGTAATGCTAGATGATAACTAATATCTCTAATAATCAAAATCAGTTTGCAAAAAATGAAACAAATAAAGAAAATAAAAGTGAAAAATCAGACAAAAAAACCTCTCTCAATGAAGCGTTAAAAAATCCTTTATTTTCCAAAAGCGATTCTGAAGTTAAATTACCCAAAGATTATGTTAGCAAAATTGATCAAAAACTACAAGAATTACTTAATAAACTTTTAAATCAAATCAAAACCAACAAAGATCCTGATTTAGTAGTATTAAAAAATCACAAAGATTTAAATTTCGCACCTAATTTTGCCAATGAAGTAAAAAAACTCCAAGCAGAGCTTTCAAAAAATCCTGAATTTGAAAAACTACTTAAAATTTTAGAAGATTTAGTCAAGCCTGCCAAAGATATTAATAATAAAAATCTTTCATCTTTAGTGAAAAATTCAGGCATATTTTTAGAAGCAAAGCTCAATCATTCTTTAAAAGAACAAAATTTACCACAGAGTTTTTTTAATCTTTTAAGTACTATAAAAGGCGCTACAAGTGAAAATTTAAAACACGATATAAGTAATTTAGATCTTAAAAATCTTGATACTACAAGCACCTTAAAAGAGCTTATTCACATCTTACAAAATCACAAAAAAGATAATAAAATTTCTTTGGAAAATACAAACTACAAAACACTTTTTAAGCTATTTGATAAAATAGAAAATTTTAAAAATTATATCAATAAAAACCCAAGTTCTATTAGTCAAGAAAAACTCCAAAATATTGCGGATAATTTTATCAAAAATCTTAATAAAAATTTAACACTTATCAACAAAGAACTAGCTAAACCCGAAAACATAAAAATTCAAAACACTCATATACTAAAAGAGCTTAGCCAAAATATAAAAGATTTTATAATACTTTTAAAAGATATAAAAAATCACAAAAACAAAACCGAAACAACGCAAGAAAATTTAAATAAAACTCCACACACTAAAGACATCAAAGAAGAGTTAAAAGAAGAAATAAAAACTCCACAAAAAAGCACAGAGGATAAAAAAGAAACTCAACAAAAACAAGAAAGCATAGCAAAAGATAAAGAAATTCAAAACACAAAAGAAGAAAAAATACCACAAAGTAAAGATATCAAAGAAAATCCCAAAGAAGAGCCAAAAACACCACAAAAAAATACTGAAGATTTAAGTAAAAATGATAATAAAAGTCAAAATTTGCAAACAAATAATACTAAGTTAGAGGATATATTTAAAAGCACTTCAGGCAAAATTTTACTAGAAGATATTTTCAAACAAAATGTAAGTAAAAATCTTAATTTTAGCCAAAATTTACAAGAAGAGCTTTTAAACAATCTAAACAAAGAACTAGGCTTAATAGGAAGAAAACTCAATGAGGTTTTAAAAGCTTTAGATCCTAAAAATTATGAGGCAAAAAATTCTTTAGATGATATAAAAAATATAGAAAAAAGATTAGAACTTTCTATAAAAGATCTTGGAAAAATCACCCAAAAAGATAGCACAGAAATTTCTTCAGAATTACAAAAAGATATTAAATCCACTCTTTTGCAAGTTTCTAATCTAGCCAAAAATTTAGACAATGAAAGCATACTAAATCAAGCAAATCGTCTTATAGCTCAGCTTGAATTTAATCAACTTTTATCTTTAGCCAATAATAGCATTCATACTTTTTTACCTTTCTTTTGGGATGATTTAGAAAAATCTAATGTAGTTTTTAAACGCGGTAAAAAAGATAAATTTTATGCACAAATTAATCTTGAATTTGAAAAATTAGGAAAAATCAATGTATTTTTATCTCTAAGTAATGATAAATACATCGATATAAATATGATGATAGAAAATGCTAATTTTAGAAAAAAACTTTATGAAAGAGCACATGAACTAAAAAAAGCCTTAGTTAAAGTAGGACTTCTAAGCTCTAATTTTTTCATCAGCGATATAATTAAAAGTAAATTTCACAATCAAGAAGAATATAATGACTTTAATATGGGTTTTGACACAAGGGCTTAAAAATGGCTAAAAAAACAAAAAAAGCCGTTGCACTAGGCTATAATAAAGAAGAACAAAATGCACCAAAAATCCTAGCTAATGCCAAAGGTGAAAACGCTGCTAAAATCATCTCTTTAGCCAAAGAAAATGGCATACCCATAAAAGAAGACAAAGACTTAGTAGAAGTGCTTAGCAAACTTGATCTAGGCGATGAAATCCCACCTAATATGTATAAAGCAGTGGCTGAAATTTTTGCCTTTTTATATAAAGTTGCTAATGAAGATGAGACTAAGCAAAGTCCGCAATCTTCTTAGAAAATTCAACTTGCTCATAAGCATTTTTACTAAATTTTAAAAACCCTTTTTGAGCGATTAAAACTATAGTTGAACCTAGCTCAAAATTTCCAAGTCTTTGGCCTTTTTTTACAAAAAGATCTTCATAGGTATGAGTAAAATCAAAATTTGCTGCATTAGTTTGTATGCTAGTATCAAAGCTAAAGTGCATTTTACCGACATTTAGCGCACCCACAAATACCATCCAAAGTATAAATTTTCCTTCCACTAAGCACTTTAAAACTACTCTTTCGTTTTTAGTATAAAGGTTTATAATTTTAGCTAACTTTGCCTCACTCACACTAAATAAGGCCCCACTCATATAAGTAGCACTTAAAATTTGCATATTACAAGGTGCATGATAATGATGATAATCTTTTGGAGATAGATAAATATTTGCATAATCTATGCCATTTTCTAATTCTTCTTTACTAGCTGAGTTTTTTAAAAGCTCTTCTATACTATAACTTGAACCTTTAATGCTAAAGGCTAAATTTTCTTTTAAATCATTTTGAAAGCTACTTCCAAGTTCTAAAATTTTACCATCACTTGGACTTATAAAGCCATCTTCTAATTCTCGCTCATTTAATAAAGTTCTTGTAAATAAAGCATTTAAACTCTCATATTCTTCTAAAGGTTTAAATTCACTCATATTGATATTAAAAGCATTTACATAAGCTTTATTAATATTTTTTTGTATGATTTTTGGAAATTTATATTTTGCTATGATTCCAAACATTTTTGAAGCACTATTGCTAAATCCCACTCATTCTCCTTTTAATCTAATCAAAGCTATCTCACTAGGGGCTAAAAATCTCACAGCAGGCCCCCAAAATCCAGCTCCACTACTTACATAAAGCAAGCTATCTTTGCTTAATTTATAAAGCCCATACACAAAACCTTGTTCTAAATATACTAGCAAAGAAAAAGGGAAAATTTGTCCTGCATGTGTATGTCCTGATAAAATCAAATCAAACCCACTTACATCATAAGTTTTTACATACTTTGGTTGATGAGTGATTAAAATATTAACCTTTTCTTGATTGATTTGAGTTTTGATTTTTTCTATATTGCTTTCTTTAAAACCCAAACGCTTGGCAGCCAAATCCAAAGTCCCACTTAAAGTAAAATCCCCAAAATCAATACTTTCATCTTCCAAAACTTTGAAATTTTTAAGAGTTTTAAGCTTTTTGCTTATTGCATTTATATCATTATAATACTCATGATTTCCATAAACAAAATAAGTACCATATTTTGATTTAAAATTTTCTAATAAATTAATATAAGGCATACTAGCAATATCTGCATCGATTAAATCCCCAGCTATAATGACCATATCAGCATTTAAAACATTAACTTCATCGATTAAAGTTTTTAAAAAATCTTCTCCTAAATTTTTTCCCAAATGCACATCAGAAATTAAAACTATATTTAAATCTTCTTTTAAATTTTTAATTTTAATATCTACTTCATTGACTCTAGGTGTGCTAATAGCATTTACAAAACCTTTAAATACCATACTAACGCTAAGTATAATAAGCCAAGAATCAAAAATTAATTTTAAAAACTTTCTTCTTTGGACACTGAAAATTTGCTCTTTTTTATTTTCATTAAAAAAAATCCAAGAGCCAAATTCAAAAATCACTCCAAAAAGCAAGAAAAAGCAAGTAACAGTAGGAAAAATAGCTAAAATATAATAAAACTTTTCATGTAAAAAGTCCCCGCGCATATTTATAAAAAAGATTAATTCACATGCAAAAACTATTAAAACAAAAGCTAATACAAACTTCTTATAAGGTTTTAAAAAATCAACCCTGCTTAAAAATCTTTTATAAATATACCAATTTGCCAAAGCAAAAAATAAAACTAATAAAGTAAAAAAAACAAATGCTCTCATGGCGTAATTTTATTTAAGCAAAATTAATACTTTTTAAAGTAAAATCGCAAAAAACATTTGGGAAAGAAATTTGGCTTTAATAGATTTAATCGATGCAAATAAGAAATTTAATACAAAAATAGTTTTAGAAAATGCAAATTTTAGTGCAAATTTAGGAGAAAAAATCGCCATTATAGGCAAAAATGGCGAAGGAAAATCAAGCTTTTTAAAAGCCCTTATGGGAACTTTAAAACTAGATAGCGGTAGAGTAATTAAACAAAATAACGCTAGTATAGGTATGTTAAGCCAACAAGTAAGCTTTGAAAGCACCTTAAGCGTAAGCGAAGCCATCAAAAAAGAACTTGAAGAAATTTACCAAGCCTTGAAAGAATTTGAAAGCTATAATGAAAAACTAGCTTTTGATCCTGAAAATAAAGAATATTTAAAAAAAGTAGATGAATTAAGTTTATTTATAGATTCAAAAGACGCATGGAATTTAGACCAAAAAATACAAAGAATATTAGAAGAATTTAAACTATTAGAATACAAAGACAGAACACTTTGCTCTTTAAGTGGGGGCGAAATAAGACGCGTAGGGCTTTGCACACTTTTGCTAAAAAATCCTGATATATTATTGCTTGATGAACCAACTAATCATCTAGATGTATATATGAGTAACTTTTTAGAAGAAAGGTTAAAAACCTCTAAAATGTGTGTTATTTTCATCTCTCATGATAGGTATTTTATCGATGCTATAGCGCAAAAATGCGTAGAAATAGAAGCGGGAAAATTAAGCATTTTTGAGGGTGGATATACGCAATATCTAGAAAAAAAAGTAGCTATTTTAGCTTCCTTAGCTAAAAGCCATGAAACCTTGCTTAAGCAACTAAAAAGTGAGGAAGAATGGCTAAGAAGAGGAGTCAAAGCTAGGCTTAAACGCAACGAAGGACGCAAAGAACGCATTTTTAAAATGCGTGAAGAAGCTAAGAAAAACCCAGGAGCTATCAAGCGCTTACAACTTGAAATCAAAAGAGCAAGTAAAAATTTTAACCAAACTCAAAGCCAAAACCGCAAAAAAATGCTTTTTGAACTTAAAAATATCTCAAAGTCTATTGCCAACAAGACACTTTTTAAAGACTTTAATGCACGAATTTTACAAGGTGAACGCATAGCCATAGTAGGTAAAAATGGCTGTGGAAAATCTACTTTCTTAAAGATTTTACTTGATCAAATTCCGCTTGATAGCGGAGAGATTAAAAGAGGTGAAGTTAAAATAGGCTATTTTGATCAAAGCAGGAGCTTATTAAATACTGATAAAAAACTTTTAGAAATTTTTTGCCCAAATGGTGGCGATCACATTCAAGTGCGTGGTAAAAATATGCATGTTTATGGGTATTTAAAACAATTTTTATTTCCAAAAGAATTTTTAGAGCAAAGTGTGAGTGTACTAAGTGGGGGTGAGAAAAACAGAGTTGCTCTAGCCTTGCTTTTTACCAAAGAATATGATGTATTAATCTTAGATGAACCAACAAATGATTTAGACATAGCTACGATTAATATCTTAGAAGAATACTTACTTTCTTTTGAAGGCGCGATTTTGCTTGTCTCACATGACAGATATTTTGTCGATAAAATAGCAACTAAACTTTATGCTTTTGAAGATAATGCAAATATTAATATAGAAGTTCTTTCTTATAGTGAATATTTAGAAAATGAAAAAGAATACAAAGACTTTGAAGAATTTTCTAAAAGCTTAGAAACAAACACCACCGCAAGTGTAAAAACAAAAGAAAAATCGAGTAAAAAACTAAGCTATAAAGAAAATGAAATTTTAAACTCATATCCTGATAAAATTCATAAATTAGAAGAAGAAATAAAAGAAATAAAAAATGCTCTAAGTAATCCTATAATCTATCAAGAGCTAGGTATAAACACTCTTTATGAAAAGCTAAATTCATTAGAAAATGAACTTAGTATTTTAGAAGAAGCTTATTTTGAGGTTTTGGAAAAAAGTGAGGATAATTTATAATAATTTTTTATTATTCTATTTACTCTATTTAATAGTTATAAATTTTATTTGTTTTTAATTGACTTTTTTTGTTATTGTTGTTATAATATTTTTTCAATAAAATTATAATTTTATTAAGGAGTTTCAGAACAATGAAAAAGTTGAATAGAAAAATTTTTCTTTCCGCTTGCGTTGCTACTTTTGTAGCTAGTTCGGCCATGGCTATAGAGCCATCCAATCCTATTCCTGGTGCAATTGAAGATAGTCAGCTAACACACCTAGGGGAGGGGGAATATCAATTTGTAATTTCAAAACCACAAGAACAAACATTCTATATTAGTAATCATCTAGGTGATAATGATTATGGACAAGGTGCTGTATTAGAAACACCTATTAAGCACTTAACAATAAATGCAGCTAACAACACTATTGTAGTTGGAGGTAAAGATGTTCCTTTTGGCTCAATAGGTGGTATAAAACCTCATTATTCTTTTGCTATCAAAGCTAAAGAAGTAAACTTCATAGGCAAAAAAAATCCAGATAATATAGTGATAGCAAACCCAGATCCTGGTTTTGGCTTTCCAGGAGTTCCTGGCTTAGGAGCTCAAGGTGGCAATAATGTAGATGATGGATTTGGTGCTATGTTTGATCCAGATACAGGTATAAATAGCGGCGCCTTAATCGATAGAAATCCATGGGGACCAACTTGGATTCAAGACTCAAGAGAAAATGTTTCTCTAAATGTTTTCCATGATGGCTTAATTGATGGTAATGTTAATATGGATCATGCGAACTTTAAAATCATAGCAGGTGATTTTAATGGTATTAACTATAATGGTGCTTTAACTATCAATGGAGACCTTTTTGCTCATGATTCATTATTTACTCTACATGGACCACATCAATTTACAGTAAATGGTAATGCAGTAATTAGAAATTCTGTGTTTGAGCTTGCAAACTTTAGTAACCCTGTAACAGAAAAAGGCGTTTACTTAATGAGTGCTACAAACTTCAACAAAGAATTTGCAGAAGTAAATACCGTTAGAAATGTATTATTAATTCCAGAAGGAAAACTTTTAGGTCTTAAAGGTCATGCACTAGCAGAATACGAAGGTGAAGTTGTAAAAGTAATCGTAGATCAAGATAAAAAATACTTCAATTATAGACTTAATGTAATTGGAAATGATGCTTATGCTCAAGGTGGCTTAACAAATAATATTAAAAATATTAGCATTAGTAAGCTTCTAAAAGAAATGAGAATAGAAGTTCTAACTCAATTACATGATTATTACGCTCAAAAAGCTTTTGAACAAAACCAAAACAATCCTGGTATTGATCCTAAAGAAGTTAATTATGATAAAATTCTATCCGATATTAAAAAAGAAATGGATAATATAAGCAACAACAAAAAAGTTATTACTTATGGACACAAAATTGATTCAGTTTTAGCATCTTTAAAAAATTCTGATAGACATTTAGCAGCTAACTCGGCTTTAGTTAACGCTATCAAAGGCGATGTAAGACAAGCTCAAGCAATAGTTGATTCAGCTAGAGAAAGCGCAAACAATTCTAACCGCCAAGGTGCTATTCAAGTTATTAACTTGGCTAACGAGATGGCTATTGCTACTAGAATGGCACAATCAAGAAGCGCTGGTGAAAATAGCGTATGGGCTAATGCATTTGGTGGTGCAAATATAATTGGTAGCGAAAGCGAAGGCGTATATGGAACTACTATAGGTATTGATAGACAATTTAGCGATGCTATTTTCTTTGGTGCATATTTAACTTATGCTGATTCACAATTAAATCATAATTCTTTAAATCAAGATTCTAATAATTTACAACTAGGTCTTTACTCAAGAATTACAAATGGTCAACATGAATTTGATATTAAATCTTATGCACAATTTAGCTTTGCAGATCAAGAAAGATTTGTAAATGGCTCAGTGCAAAAGTCTGATTTTACACAAACCTACTTAGGTGCAAGTGGTAACTATGGTTATGTATTTGATTTTAGTGATAGCTTTTCAATCAAACCTTTAATTGGACTAAATCTTTATTATAGCCACACTCCAGATTATACAGAAAATGGTCTTTGGGCTCAAAAAGTTTACTCAATGGATAGTTTTGCAGCGAGTGCTGAAATTGGAGCAGAATTTAGAAAATTCTTTGACGGTGGTAGCTATTTCTATGTAACTCCAAAAATCGAACAATTTTTTGCTATGAGTGGGGATGATTTTAAAGGTCGTTTCACAGGAAGTGATTTTAGCTATAATGTAGCTGGTGCTGAAAAAGATAAAACTTTCGGTAAAATCCTTATCGGAAGCAATATTAGCGTTACAGATAGATTTTCTATTGATCTAAGTGTAGGCGCTAAACAAATCTTAGGCAATAAAGATGATAACACTGATGAAACTTACCTAACTGGTAATATTGGCGTTAAATACTCATTCTAATTGACATAAACAAGAATTCTTCTTATATAGCATAGGTAATTTACCTATGCTTATTTACTTTCTTATTGCATACTTTCACAAAAAAATTACACGGAAAAACTATGACTTTGATAACTATTTTATGTGTTTACACAGCTTTTTTGGTTTTTATATCTTATGTGCAAATTTCTTTTTTAAAAAAAGAAAGAGAAAAACAAGCAATTATTTTAAGTAAGTACGATTATAAAAATGCTGCAAATATCGCCATAGAAAATGAAAAATACAAAATCTTTTCTAATCTTTATAATCTGATGATTAACATTTCTTGGATTAGCTTTGGCTTTTTGTATTTAAAAGAAATTTTTATAAAAGAAAATTCTACCTTAGAAAATACTTTATTTTTGCTTACATTTTTATTGATTATTAGTATTTTAAATTTACCACTTAGCTATTATGAAAGCTTTATAAAAGATAAAAAACACGGCTTTTCAAATATGACTTTAGCACTTTTTGTTAAAGACAGCATTAAATCTTTAGCTCTAATGCTTGTTTTTGGCTTTTTAATCATCTATGCCTTAGTATTTTGCTTTGAATTTTTTAACACATACTGGTGGGTAGTGGCTTTTGCTCTAAGCTTTATAATTATACTTATTATAAATCTTATCTATCCTACACTTATTGCACCTATGTTTAACAAAATGAAAAAACTTGAAGATGAAAATTTATTAGAAAAAATCACTAATTTAATGCAAAAATGTGGCTTTAGTGCAAATGGTGTTTATGTTATTGATGCAAGCAAAAGAGATAAAAGATTAAATGCTTATTTTGGTGGCTTATTTAAAAGCAAAAGAGTAGTACTTTTTGATACACTTTTAAATGCTTTAAAAGAAAAAGAACTCATTGCTGTTTTGGGTCATGAGCTAGGACATTTTGCGCATAAAGATTTGATAAAAATGTTATTTGCTAGTGCTTTGATGCTTTTTGCTTTATTTTTCATCTTTGCACATTTACCAAGCTTTTTTTATATTGAAAGTCATTTAGATGGAGTGAATGCTGGAGTTTTTGCACTTTTATTGATTTTTGGAAATATTTTTACTTTTATTATTTCTCCACTGCTTAATAAAATGAGTCAAAAAAATGAATTTAATGCTGACTTACACGGAGCAAAACTAAGCTCTAAAGAAGATATGAAAAATGCCCTCATAGCTTTAGCAAAAGAAAACAAAGCCTTTGTTAAAACAAGTAAAATTTATACTTTCTTTCATCTAAGTCATCCTTGCATTTATGATAGAATCAAAGCTTTGCAATGATTTCAATCAAACAAGCTTTAAAGCAAGCTTACGCAAAAGATCCTACTCACAAAGAATATATACTTTTTATTCTTTGTGAGCTTTTGCAAAAAGATAAAGCTTGGATTTTTTTAAATCCTGAATTTCAAATCAATGAGAAAGTTTTTTTAGAATATATAGATAGATTTTTAAATGGTGAGCCTTTTGAGTATTTATTTCAAAAAACACAATTTTATGGTTTTGATTTTTTTACTAAAAAAGGGGTTTTGATACCGCGTTTTGATAGTGAAATATTACTTGAAAGATGTTTAGAAATTTTAGATCATAACTCTTTTAAAAATATACTTGAAATTGGCTTTGGAAGTGGAATTTTAAGTATTTGCTTAGCAAAGTTAAAACAAATTTTTATACAAGCTTGTGATATCAATCCAAAAGCATTAGAGCTTGCTAAAAAAAATGCAGATTTTCATAATGTTTCAAATTTAATCAATTTTCAACTTTGTGATTTTAAAAATATACAAGGAAATTTTGACTTTATTTTTTCTAATCCTCCTTACATAAAAAATGACTATCCTTTAGATAAATGGGTTCAAAACGAACCACACAATGCTTTATTTGGTGGAGATAAAGGTTGGGAAATTTTACATGAAATTATTCTTTTTGCCAAAAATCACAACACAAAAGTCTTAGCATGTGAGTTTGGCTATGATCAAAAAACAATTTTAAATAAAATTTTAAAAGAAAATGATTTCAAGGCTACTTTTTATCAAGATTATAATGGATTTGATAGAGCCTTTGTTGCATGGAATTTAAAAAATTAGACTATAATTATCTTTATTATAGGAGAAAATATGAAATCAATATATTTATTTTTACTAGCAAGCTTAATTGGGATTGAAATTAGCATAGGTGTGTTTTTAGCTCCGACTATATTTTATCCTGCTAAATTCATAGGTGAAGGGGTTTTAACTCATTTTCAAAGTGGGCTTTTAATGACACACATTTTTGTGCAATTTGGCTATGTTTTGTTAGGTGTGAGTGTTTTGTCTATTTTAATAGAAATTTTTTCATTTAAAGACAAAAATTTAACTTTTAAAATAAATTTTTCAAAATTTATGCTTTCTTTGATCATTTTGGCACTAAGTTTGCTTTTTGTATTTTACTTCACTGCTTATGTTTTAGAAGCACAAAGTTTAGGAGAAGAAGCAACTAAAACTCAAGAATTTATAAAAATTCATGGTGCAAGTGAAGTTGTGATGAAAATTATCATGTTATCACAAGTAATTTTGTTTTTCTTAAATTTTAAAACAAAAAAATGATATAATAAAATAAGTCTTTAAAAGGAGTCAAAGATGAAAATAGGCGATATAGGAACAACTCAACAAAATCACTACTTAAATCAAGCTCAAAAAAGCCAAGAAAAAGCTTTAGAAAACATAGCCACAATCCGTGCTATAGATGGGAGCGATGGAGCAAATTTAGCCATAGCTGATTCTTTAAGAAGTCAATATAGCACTATAGATCAAGGTATTTTAAATGCCTATGATTCCATAGGAGTTTTACAAATTGCTGATTCAACTTTAAATAACATTTCAGCTACTGCAGATAAACTTAATGAACTTTCAGTGCGCTCAAACAATGCTGCTTTAAATGACAGACAAAAAAGTATGCTAAATTCCGAAGCAAGCAAACTTGTAACTTCAATCAATGATGCTTTTTCTAATGCGACTTTTAATGGAAAAAATGTATTTCAGAGTATGGATTTTGTTGTTGGTGCTGGGGTTGAAAGTATTAATTTAAATCAACCAAGCACAGCAAATTTAAGCCTTGAAAATCAAGACGGAATTCGTGATTTTCAAGATCAGGTAGGTTCTTTACGCGCAGATATTGGTGCTGGAATTAACGCTATCCATTCTAATATCAACTCATCTTTGCAAACTAGTATTAACACTAAAGAAGCTGAAAGCAAATTACAAAATAATGACTTAGCTCAAAATATCAATGATTTTAATGCAAATTACCTAAAAGAAAATGCATTTTTATTTGCAAATGCTCATTCAAATGTAATGTTACAAACTAAACTAGCAAGCCTACTTCAATAATAAAAACTCCCAAATAAGGGAGTTTTTCAAGGAAAAATATGCAAAATAATGCTTTATTTAAGCAAGTTTTAAAACATCCTTTATATGAAAAAATCCAAAAACTTAGTGAAAAAATTCAAAATTCAAATTACCTTATAAATGAAAGTTTTGATATTTTTTGTGATAAAAGTTTAGATGATGAGATCAAGAATATCACTTTAGAATTAAAACCTTGGCGTAAAGGACCTTTTAAAATTAATGATTTATTTATAGATACAGAATGGCAAAGTTTTATCAAATTTAATATTTTAAAGCCTTATATGCAAGAAATAAAAGGCAAAATAGTAGCAGATATTGGCTGCAATAATGGTTATTATATGTTTAAAATGCTTGAATTTAATCCTTCAAAGCTCATAGGTTTTGATCCTTCTATTAAGTATTATTTGCAATTTTTACTTTTAAACTCCATTGCAAAAACTCCTATACAATATGAGCTTTTAGGCGTAGCTGATGTACCAAATTATGGCATAAAATTTGATGTGATTTTTTGTCTTGGAGTGATTTATCATCGTAGTGATCCCATAGCCATGCTAAAACAACTCAAACAATCTTTAAATAAAGATGGCATAGTCTTTTTAGACACTATGTATATAGAAGATGAAAGAGAAATAGCACTTATTCCTCAAAAAACTTACTCAAAAATACCAAATATTTTTTTCATTCCGTCGATATTAGGTTTAAGAAATTGGTGTTATAGGGCTGGATTTAGTGAATTTGAAGTTATAACAACTAAACAAACCGATCTTTTAGAACAAAGAAAAACACAATGGATTGATTCTTATTCTTTAGATCAATTTTTAGATAAAAATGATTCAAATTTAACTTGCGAAGGCTATGAAGCGCCAAAAAGAGTTTATGTTAAATTAAAGGTGTAAAAATGGCAAGAACAGTAAGTGCTGTTACTATAGAAGAATTAATAGATCCAGAAGAGTTAAATCGTATCAAATCAGAACTTATCACTTGTCCAGGGATAAACAATACTTTAGCAGGAAGTATTTCTCATATAGAAAAAAATTTCGCCAAAGGTATTTTAATCACAACCCATGATATGGCAGTAGATGAACTAGGATTAGTGCATAGTGGCTTTGTATTTAATGCAGCAAATTACATAGCACAAGCTGCAATTAATAAAGAATTTAGCGTCTTAATAGGCTCAAGAAGCTTTTTTTATGCTCCTTTAAAAGTGGGAGATATTTTAAATCTTGAAGCGAGTGCTTTATTTAGCGATGACTCAAGAAAAAGAGAGGTTAAAGTAGCTGGTTTTGTAAATGAGATTAAAATTTTTGACGCATCTTTTCAAGTTATTACTACAGATGATCATATATTTAAACTTAAACAAAATCAAGCCGCTACAAATAATAATCAAAATCAGCAAGAAACAACTAAACAAGAATCAATGCAAGAAGAACTTAATGCAGTCTTAAAAGGAATCGGGGGTTAAAGGTAAATCCACCCAATTCTTTGGACATTCTTTATGATAAGTCCCACTTGCATCATAATATTCCTTACAATCATCGTAAAAGCGATTTGAAACCCCTCTTTCATTGACAAAACAACCACTAAAAAATAATACTAAAAATCCAAACAATAATATTTTTTTAAACATCTTATATCCTATTTTAATCTTATTTGTTTACGCCATTTATAAGGCTCTATAGGATTTTCACTTTCCCATAATCCTTTTTTATTTATCTTGGCATAATTTTGCTCATTTATATATAAATCACTATAATGCTCATATGCCCAAGCAAAACCATTTTTAACCATAACTTGATTAATATCTTTATCATTTAAATATACAATGGCTAAAATTCTACCATATTTATCCTCATCTTTTACATTTAAAACTACTTCTTTATTTAATACAATAGCTTTTAGAAATTGCGTAGCCATCTTTCCATAAGCTTGATCGCTCTCAGGCGCATCTATACCAAAAAGTCTGATTTTAAGCTTTTCATTTTCAAATTTAGCCTCAATAGTATCTCCATCTACTACACGACTTACTTTAGCATTGATATATGAACCACTATCATAGTTTAAAACATAAGCAAAAGCAACTAAAAAAAGTGCGATTAAAAATTTCTTCGGATCTTTTAATAAGTTTATAAATAATTTAATTTGTTTCCTAGAAAATTTCATTTAAACCTCATCTATATAAAAATATGCCATAATTACAATAAAAAGGAGAATTTATGCAAGAAATTATACAAAATTTTAAACAAATTGCTCAAATACCTCATTGTAGTTTCAAAACCGAAGAATTGAAAAATTTTCTCATTGATTTTGCTAAAAGTCAAAATTGCCAAGTAAGCGTTGATGAAGCAGGTAATATCCACGCACACAAAGGAAATCCTAAAATTTGTTTACAAAGTCATTATGATATGGTTTGCATGGGAGAAGCTCCAAGTATACAAATATATGAAGAAAATGGATATTTAAAGGCTAAAAATTCAAGCTTAGGTGCAGATAATGGCATAGGAGTATCACTAATGATGCAAGCTTTAAAAGATTTTGAAAATATAGAATGTCTTTTTACTAATGATGAAGAAGTTGGACTTTGTGGAGCAAACAATCTCACCCATACTTTGATCTCAAGCAAGCTTTTAAATTTAGACCACGAAAGCGATGATGAAGTTGTTATAGGTTGTGCTGGCGGGGTAGATATTTTTGCTAGTTTAAACTTAGAAATAGATGAAAAAGAAGAAGATTGTTATGAGATAGAAGCAATTGATTTTAAAGGTGGGCACTCGGGAATCGATATTGTTAAAAATATTAAATCTTCTATTAAAGAAGTGAGCTATTTTATCACTCAAAATCAAGGAGAACTTTGCGAATTTAAAGCAGGTGAAAGAATAAATTCTATACCAAAACATGCTAAAGTTATAGCATTTTTTAAAAATCCTCCAAAAGAGAATGATCATTTTAAAGTAAATTATATAGGTAAAATCAAAAGAACATATTATAAAAATTCTCAAGTTATTTTAAATCTCATTAATGCTTTTGCACAAGGAGTTAGAACTTTTAATCATCAATTAAATTTAGTTCAAACAAGTATCAATCTTTCACTAGCTTATGAAAAAGATAACAAATTTCATTTTGAGCTTTTTGCAAGATCTAATGATTTACAAGAACTTAAAAACATAGAATTTGAAACCTTAACTTATTTTAAGATGCAAAACTGCGAAGTTTCAAGTGCAAATTTTTATCCACCGTGGGCTAATAAAGATACTAAATTTGGAGAAGAAATTCTAAGTTATTTTAAAAAAGAAAACCCAAATGCCAAGCTTTACACTATACATGCTGGTTTAGAATGTGGTATTATAAGTGAAAAACAACCTTTAGAATGTTGCTCAATAGGACCAAATATCCATAGCCCTCACTCAACAGATGAAAAATGTGAAATAGCTTCTATTGAAAAAATCAGTAAAATTCTTTATGCAATCTTAAAATATTATCAATAAATATAAAATAACCAATATTTTGATAAATAAATTCAAAATATTGGTAAATATTTATTTAAATAATAAAAAATTTTATTTACTATTAATAAAACTTGGATTATACTCTCACATATTTCAAAAAATAAGGAGAGAGTATGGAAATACTAACTAGCCTTAGCGAAGGTGTTCAATTTAGTATCCAACTAATTGTTGTTCTCATTTGTCTTTTTTATGGGGCAAAAAAAGGCGGTATCGCTCTAGGCTTATTAGGCGGTATAGGTTTATTAGTTTTAAGTTTTGGTTTTGCTGTAGCACCTGGAAAACCTTCTATTGATGTTATGCTTACCATTTTAGCTGTTGTTGTTGCTAGTGCAACTTTACAAGCTAGTGGTGGTTTGGATGTAATGTTGCAAATTGCAGAAAAAGTTCTAAGAAAAAATCCTAAATTCTTAACTATTTTGGCGCCATTTGTAACTTGCATTCTTACCATGCTTTGTGGAACTGGGCATGTTGTCTATACTATGATGCCTATTATTTATGACATTGCTATTAAAAATGGTATTCGCCCAGAAAGACCAATGGCTGCTTCTAGTATTTCTTCACAACTTGGTATTATCGCAAGTCCTGTTTCAGTTGCAGTTGTAAGCTTAACAGCCCTACTTTTAAATCCAGAAATTAATAAACATCCTTTAGCAGGATTTGATGGCTATGTAGATTTACTTGCTATTACTATACCTTCTACCTTAGTAGGTGTTTTGGCTATAGGAATTTTTTCTTGGTTTAGGGGAAAAGATCTTGATAAAGATAAGGATTTTCAAGCTAAGATTAAAAATCCAGAACAAAGAGAATATATCTATGGCGATAGTAAAACTCTTCTTGGACAAAAACTTCCAACTATCCAATGGGTAGCTATGTGGATTTTCCTAGGTGCTATTGCTATAGTAGCTATACTTGGAGCTTTTCCAGAGCTTAGACCGCAATTTACCTCAAAAGGCGTTATCAAACCTATGAATATGGTAGCAACTATTCAAATGTTTATGCTTTTAGCAGGTGCAGCGCTAATCATTTTTACCAAACTTGATGCAAGCAAAATTGCAAAAAATGAAATTTTTAAATCCGGTATGATAGCCTTAGTAGCTGTTTTTGGAATTTCTTGGATGGCAGATACAATGTTTGCAGTGCATACTCCTATGATGAAAGAATCTTTAGGTAATATCGTTATAGAACATCCTTGGACTTATGCTATTATGCTTTTACTTATTTCTAAATTTGTTAATTCTCAAGCAGCAGCAATTGCAGCTTTTGTGCCACTTGCACTAGGAATTGGTGTTGAACCAGGTATTATCATTGCTTTTGCAGCAGCTTGCTATGGATACTACATTTTACCAACTTATCCAAGCGATCTTGCAACTATACAATTTGATAGATCAGGTACTACAAAAATAGGTAAATTTGTTATCAATCATAGCTTTATCTTACCAGGATTAATTGGTGTGATTGTTTCTTGTATAGTAGGTTATTTTTTAGCTTTAGGTGCAGGATATTTATAAAAATTAAAAGGGCTTTAAAAAAGCCCTTTTTTCTTATTTAAATGCTTTTTCTAAATCAATAGGCATAGCTTGATAACCAGTACTTGCTCCGCTAAAGCGAATTTGTACTGAAGGTTCTTTAGCTCCCCATTTAAATTCATCTATTTCAGGTTTTGGCTCACCTACAGCAGCACCCTTACTTAAGTCAAATGACATTCCAGCAGTAGCACTATAAACCATGATGGAATTTTTATCTTTATGGTATTCTGCTAAAGAAGTGACAGGTGAAAACCATTCATTGCCTCTTTGCTTTCCATACTCCCAAATTTGTTCTACGGTTTTATTTTTTTGATCTATTTTATACACAACTGCTCTTGAGTATTTCATTGAAGCAAAAGCAGGTTGCTCTATACCTCTTGCATCGCCATTATCAAAAGCTGTGATATAAATATATCTTTTGTCAGATTTTTCATCTATTCTAAAAGCAGTATGCTGTGTCCATGTAAAATCAAAACCACCTTCTTCGTTTTCATATCCTGGACATTTGCTATACTCATCTTCACAAACTATCTTTTTGCCATTTTTATCAACAGGTTGCAAAAGTGTTTTTTTATATTTTTCTCCCCATCCTTTGTGTGCTCCTAATATCCATTTTACTTTTTTATCGCGTCCTATTTTTATAATAGCACTTTGATGACGACTTGAAATAATAATACTATCATCACTTGGATCATAATCTACGCTATTTACATGAGCCCAGTTACGCCCTACTCCAGTACCTGCTATATCACCAAAAGAATCACTTGCATCCATTTTAGCTAAATCCTCATCACTTAAAGTAACCCCTGCTTTACTCGCATCAATATTTAAACAAACCGCACCTTGATCTAATGCTTTGATTACATTTGCTCTATATGGATCTAAAATTTCAAACAATCTCCACTCATCTACTACATTACCATTTTTATCAACTTCTACTATCACATCGCGCACTGAACGCACATTTTTACCATCAGGACGCTTAACATTGGCAGAAGCCACCCTTAAAAGATAATTTCCATTTTGCATATTGTCCATAGAATGAGAAAAATCTATATAAGAAGAAGGTAAAAGACGATTAAAAATTTCTCTACCCATTAAATCATATTTAACATATCTTTGTCCAAAACCCCAAGTTAAAGCTCCATCAGTATTTTGCCTAAATCCCATCATAATACCACGATTGTAAATATTATTCCAATCCATCAATTTATCATTGTCAAAATACCAACGAATTTCACCTTTTGTATCAATGATAAATGCATTTGAATTCTCATCCCATTCCATTGCACCACCTGCTGGGTTATTCCAAACAGATTGAGAGCCTTTTCCACTTTGTTTCCCTGGAGCATTATTAATCAAATACAACCTATCTTCAAAACCTTTATCTACTTTAATCACTTCTACTTTTTCAAAAGGCACACCTCTTTGCATAATACTTCCACTTGGCTCTATATTTACTCCACCAGTTGCTATTTTATATACCTCATCTACTACTTTTTCACTCTTTCCAAAAGCAGTTTTGGTGTAACTTACTTTTACCGTATTAAAATATGATGGATAAAGTCCAAAAATAGGAATTCCTCCATAAGTTTTAATTTTACTAAGGCTAACCTTATAAGATATAGTTTGCCCATTTGGTTTTGGAACTATAGTTACGCTTACATCACTTAGTTTGTATCCACCATCCATAATTACAGCACTAAGCGGAGATAAACCATAAGGATTCATCTTTACTGCGCCAATTTTGCCTTGAATTTCCCAATCAATTTTAGCACCACTAGGTCCACCCATAGCCAAAGAAACACTAGGCACTACCATAACAACACTGCTAGCAAGCAAAATACTACTTACAATTTTACTAATCTTCATTTTTTCTCCTTTTTTATATTATTAAGCTATTTGCACACTTGGCTCACCTAAAATTTTTAGCAAAACTACTAATATTAAAACAATCAAAGCATAAAATTTAGCCTTAGAATGTGAAAATGTATAAGAAACAAACATGCTTCCTAAAATCACCAAACAAACAACAAAAGCCAACAAACAACAAATCGCCATATTCATAAATTCCATACTAGGAATCAAATACCAACCATTACTATACAACCCATCTTCAAAATTTGGAGGATTTCCAACAAAAAATTTCTGAAAAGCATTTAAACTACCATAAACATCTTCAGGCACTATAGGTGTATCCATACCACACTCACCTGTTGGTAAAAACCATCCTGGTGCCCATTCATGCAATGGTAAATTAAAAGGATATATAGGAATTTCTCTACATCCATCAACACCAGCAAAAGGATTTTCTGAATGCACTACCTCATGGATATGATTAAGAGTAACACAATACTCTATACCAAGCCATATACCCCAAAATACAAAAGTATAAGCAAAAATTTTTAGATAATCATTTTTAGGATCTATCAAAGCTAATATACCACCAAAAGCCATAGTTAACATAGCAAATCTTATATAAACACACTGCTCACAAGGCTCCATATAAAGGTATTCTTGAAACAAAAAGTGTGCTATAAAAGTTAAGCCTACCATAGCTATAACCATTATTAACCAAGGCATTCTAGTGTTTTGCCAAGCACTAACTCTACTAACAGGACAAGAACTCATAAAATACCTCAAATCACATCTTGCTTAATTCTTCTGTTATTTCCATCAAAGCTTGTGGAGATGTGATAGCTTGTGGTATGATTTGGTATTTACCATTTACTACAAATGCAGGCGTACCATAGTTTTTAGAGATATCATTAGCATATTCATAAGATTTTAAAATTTCACTAGCTTCAGGAGTTTTTAAAAAGTTATCTAAATCTTCTTTGCTTGCTGAAATTGCTTTTAATCCTACTTCATAAAACGCTTCAGGATTGGCTCCATTTCCCCATCTTTGTTTTTTCTTAAAATAAGCATTAAAATATGCTTCAGAAGCTTTATGAGTTAAACTATTTTTATCGCTTTGACTTACTTTATTTTGCTCATCTTTAAAAGCAGCAAAAGCAAAAATTTCATTAGCTTGCTTACCATAATCACCCATAGAGCTAACAGGATAAAATTTATAAGTTAATTGTGGTAATTTTTCTTTGACTTTTGACATGGTATTAAACTTATGATGATCATAACAATGTGTGCAACGATAAGAAAATACTTCTATTAAAGAATTTTGAGCATTTGGGATAGGTGTTTTTAAAACCACATACTCTTTACCCTCACTAAGTGCATTTGCACTCACACCAAGAACAAAAGCAGCTACCGCCATTGCTTTTGACAAATTATTTAAGTTAAATTTCATTTTATTTCTCCTATTTGTATTTTATATATAATAAATATTTGCAATTTATTATAAACATGCTAAAGTTATATTAATATAACTTAAATATTAATTAAACAATAAGAAAAAATTTCAAAATGAAAATATAATTATTAAAAAAATAAAAAATAATAATACTTTATCACAAAAATTACAAAAAGCAATGCTTAAAAAAGCATTACTTGGTAGAAAGTTCTTTAACTATACGGATTAGTTCTTCTAAAGAAGTGATATACTCAGGATTGATTTGATATTTGCCATTTACTACAAAAGCAGGCGTGCCATAATTTCTTGAAATTTCATTAGCTACATCATAAGCAACTAAAAGCTCTTTGGCTTCTTTAGTTTGTAAAAATTTTTGCAATTCTTCTTTACTAGCACCAATAGCATTTAAACCTATTTTATAAAATAAATCAAGATTATTTAAATTTAATTTTTTTTCAAAATGACTTACAAAATACACATCAGCAAGCTTATAAGTAAGACTTTTTTCACTAGTAACATCTAAACCTAAAACTTTTTCTTTAAAAGAAGCTAAAGCAAACATCTCATTTAAAGCACCACCATACTCGAGCATAGAACTTACCGAGAAAAGATCATATTTTAAATTTGGTAAAGCTTGTTTAACTTTTGCTAGAGTGTGAAATTGATGATGATTATAGCAATGAATACAACGATAAGAAAATACCTCTATTAGAGAATTTTGTGCATTTGGGATAGGTGTTTTTAAAGTAATATACTCTTTACCCTCACTAAGTGCATTTGCACTCACACTAAAAACAAAAGCCATAATAGCTAGCAATTTAAACATTTTTTGCAAAACTTGCATGATTTTCCTTTTTTTGATGATATAAAATACAATTTTAACATAAGATATAAAATCAAGAATGTTTTATGCTTTTCTTATGACATTTTAAGTAGAATTTCAACAAATTTATCAATAAAAAAGTTGATTGCAAGCGATATTTTCCAATCAATATATAATAAAATAAAAGGTCTAAAATGCAAATACGAATTTATTATGAAGATACCGATGCAGGTGGAGTGGTATACCATAGCAACTACTTAAAATTTTGCGAAAGAGCAAGAAGTGAGATATTTTTTCAAAAAAATGCAAAAATTTTTGATAAAAATACAGGACATTTCCTACTTACTAAAGCAAATTGTAACTTTTTAAAACCCGCTAAACTTGGAGATCTTATAGAAGTAAAAACATTTATCACAAAGCTTAAAAAAGCCTCAGTTTGTATAAAACAAGAGATTTATAAAGAAAATACCAAGCTTTTTGAAGCTGAATTTACCCTAGCTTTTTTAAAAAATGAAAAAGTAGCCCCTATAGATGAGACTATAACTAAGGTTTTTACTGATCTTGCAAAGGAGTAAAACCTAAGCCTTGCGAGCGAATGATTTTAACCTTATAGTCAAATTGATTATCATTTAAACCCTCATCAAAAATTCTTTGAGAATCTTTATCTAAAAACTGCGTATAAAAATAATCAAGGCCCACGCTAGTTGCATAAGCTATCCAGTTGTAATTAATATTTTGCGAAAAAAGCTCATTAAGATAGCTTAGAGTTTGATCCTCATTAGAAATGGAATTTGCTAGCAAAAGTTTTTTTCTATCATTAATTTGCGTTAAACTTAGCAAGATAGGATTATAATTAATCTGAGTTGATAATAATACAAAAGGCTCTATATCATAAGTTCTTATTTGTGAGCTTATGAGTGCTGTTTTAATCAAAGAAGTATTTAAAATAATACTAGAATCTTGAAAACTTCTATTTTGATTTAAAATGCTTCTAAAATCAAATTTAGAACTATTAATAGTATAAATTTTCTCACTACCATTCCCTGCGTTTAAAACGTTTTCATCTAAGCGATTTGCCAAAGGTGTTCCATCTGAAAAAATAATATTTTTACCATTGGAGTATTCCAAAAGTTTTTGGATTTGTTTTTGATAGTCTATACTTCCAAAATACACATTTTCATTTTGCGTATCAAAATTTCTTTTATGTGCAGTAGGAATAAAAACTTTTACATTAGAATCAAGGCTTTCTTTTAATAAATTTTTCACACCTTTATCTGTAAAACCTGCGATAATATAATTAAATTTCTCATCTTGAGCTTGTTTAAAAGCTTTAGTTATCTTGCTCTCATCTTCTGTACCTATTAAAAACACCTTTACTTTTATTTGCGCTCTTTGTCTTAATAAATACGCTATGCTTGAATTTATAACAGTATTAGAATAACTTTTAATCGTTTGCTCAGGTATAATAATAGCTAGTTTTATGCTAGCATTTTTTTGAATTCTTTTTTCAAAATCTATAATAGAATTTAAAAGTTTGGTATAGATATTGACTAAAAGCTCATTTGCATTATCATTATTAAATCTTGATAAAAAATTAAAATAAAGTCCTGTTTCCAACAAAGTAAATAAACAATCATTATCACAATTTTGAAATTCTAAATTAGGATAAAAAGACTCACTAGGTTCTATGGGCGATGGTTTTTGCTCTTTCGCAAAGACATTTAAAGTTAAAACAAAACTCATCATCAAACAAACTAAACTTTTTCTCATAAATAACCTTTTATTTTTTTAATATCTTCTATAAATTCAGCATAAAAGCTAGGATTTTTACTCAAAAAATTCAAATCATAACTTGGCAAAAGTAAGGCATTATTATAATACATACATTGTCCTTTATATTTTTGAAAATTCTCAAAACCCAAACTTGCAAAAGCTTCTTGGCCAAGACATAAAATAATCTTTGCTTTTATAAAATCAAGCTCGTTATAAAAATACGGCAAGCATAATTTTAATGCTTGATCGTCTATTTTAAAATTACTAAAACATTTAAACATATAAGAAAAATATATCTCATCATCTTTTAAATTTAAAAGCTCCTTGCATAATTTCAAAAGTTCTTGTTTATTTTTAGAAGCAAAAAACTTTCCACTTTCATTCTCTTCCTTGTCAATAAAGGCCTGATAAATCAAAATTTTAGCATTTTTGGCTTCTTTTTCCATTAAACTATGCTTTCTTAGTCTAGAAAAATGACAAAGATTGCAGGTTTTTACCCTTTCGTTTAATTCTTTAAAACTTAAATTAAAATGCTTAATTTGTTTTTGCTCGTTAAAATATTCATAACCAAAAGCTTTTAAATAATACAAATTACGCTTATTCATTACATCAATGCTTCTAAATTTTCACCCTCTAAACGATAAGTTCTCCACTCATTCATATGCTTTGCATTTAATTTAGTATAAAACTCAATCCCTAAATCATTATCGTTCAAACATACCCATTCTAATCTTTTAAGATTTTTTTCTTTACAAATTTGTGCTAAATATTTAAAAACAGCTTTTGCATAGCCTTTTTTTCTATATTTTGCTTGTATATAAATATCTTCTAGATATAACCCACCTAAACCCCAAAAAGACGAAAAAGTAAAATAATACATTGCATAACCTATGATTTTACCATCAACTTTTAAACTTAAAGCCTTAGCATATTTATTTTCAAAAAAAGATTCTTCAAGTTCTTTAGTTGTGCATTTTACATCTTCAAGCATATTTTCATGGATAGCAAGCTCTTTAATTAATTCTAAAATTTTTTCTAAATCTTCTTTTTTACTCTCACAAATTTCAAAACTCATGATTTTTCCTTAAAATACATAAAAATAAAACAAAAATTTAGCAAAAACTTTTAAAACAACTCTTAATTAAAAGCAGATTTAAGTAAGATTTTGATAAAATACACGCTTATTATTTTGTTTTTTATTTTAAGTTAAGGAAAGAATATGAAAAGAACATATCAACCACACAAAACTCCTAAAAAAAGAACTCATGGCTTCCGCGTGCGTATGAAAAGCAAAAATGGTCGTAAGGTAATCAATGCTAGACGCGCTAAAGGTAGAAAAAGATTAGCGGTATAAAAGATTTTCTAAGTATTAACGACTTAGGAGAGTTTGCAACAATTTATAAAGAAGGTAAAAAGTGGCACTGTGAAGGTGTAATCATCTTTTATACTTTAAGTAAAGAAAAAAAATTTGCTGTTGTTGCTAGTAAAAAAGTTGGAAAAGCTGTCGTTAGAAATAGAGCCAAAAGGCTCTTAAGATCAGCTTTTTTTCAGGTTAAAAATCAAGTCGAAAACGGGAAATACATACTTGTAGCTAAGACAAGTATTACTGAAATTCCTTTTTTAAAATTAGAAAAAAACTTGAAATGGGGTTTGAAAAAAATAGGATGTATAAAATAGCTTGTTTAAAACTTATTAGATTTTACCAGCTCTTTATCAGCCCTTTTAAGCCACAATGCTGCAGGTATTATCCAAGTTGTTCTGAATATGCCTTATGGCAATTTAAAAAAAATAATATTTTTAAAGCATTTGGTGCAGTTTTTTTAAGAATTTTAAAATGCAATCCGTTTTTTAAAGGTGGTATTGATTATCCTAAAATACGCAAGAATACTCTAAACTCAGGTGTATGTTTTAAACCTAGTTTTAATGCTTTAAAACAACTCAATTATTTTTATATCCCTTGCAATGATAATCAATTTTTTTTAATTAAGATTATATTTCCAAAGGACAATCCGTGTCAGAAAATTTATCCCAGCAAAAACGCATATTAATTGCCGTTGTATTATCATTTTTATTTTTTGTAGTTTATGATTATTTTTTTATTCCAAAAGCACCACAAAATGAGCAAAATATCACTCATATAGAACAAAACAATTCAGCTCCACAAACTACAACCGCAAATACAAATACACAAGCTCCAAAGACAGAACTTAGTGTTAATCAAAAAGAAGAAATAGCAGTTGTTAAAAGTGAGCATTTTGAAGCACATATTGACTCTTTAGGTAGAATAGCTAAATTTTATCTAAGCGATGAAAAATATAAAGATGAAAATGGTAAAAGCATTAATCTAGTAGATACTTCTTTATCACCTTTGCCACTAGAAATAAGATTTAGTGATACAAAGATAAATCAAGAGGCATTCAATACAGTATATACAGCTAGTCAAAAAACTATCAATGTAAATGATGAAAATACAACATTAATTCTTACTCAAAATTTAAATGATCTAATAATAACTAAAAAAATCACTTTTCACAAATATGGAAATTATGATTTAGAAGTAAATCTAAGCAAAGATACAGCTTATTTTATCACTCCAGGTTATCGTCCAAATATAGCAGTTGATAGTTATACAGTACATGGGGTTTTAATCTTAGATAAAGATGATAAAATAACAATGTTAGAAGATGGTGATGTAGAAAATGATGAAAGTTTTTCTAATGTAACCCTTATGGCAGCTTCAGATCGCTATTATAGTGCTTTCTTTTATAATTTCGAAAAACCTTTAAATGCAGTAGTTACTAAAGATAATCACGAAAATTCTATCGTTTTTGCAAGTGCAACTAACAATTTTAAAGCAACCGGATATATAGGTTCAAAAGAGCATGAAATTTTAAGAAGCATTCATGCAGATTTAGATGATGTGGTAGAATATGGTTGGTTTACTTTTATAGCTAAACCTATGTTTGAATTTTTAAATTTCTTACATGGTTATTTGGGTAATTGGGGTTGGGCTATCGTAGTGATGACTTTAATTGTGCGTATTATTCTTTTCCCACTTACTTACAAATCAATGATTTCTATGAATAAACTCAAAGATTTAGCACCAAAAATGAAAGAAATTAGAGAACGTTACAAAGGTAATCCACAAAAAATGAATTTACATATGATGGAACTTTATAAAAAACATGGTGCAAACCCAATGAGCGGATGTTTACCTATACTCATTCAAATTCCAATTTTCTTTGCAATTTATAGAGTTTTACTAAATGCCATAGAACTTAAAGCTGCACCTTGGGCTTTTTGGATTACAGATTTATCTGTGATGGATCCATGGTTTATTTTACCTATATTTATGGGTCTAACTATGTTTATCCAGCAACTTATTACACCAATGGCTATACAAGATCCTATGCAAGAAAAGATTATGAAATTCTTACCATTAATTTTCACTTTCTTTTTCTTAACATTCCCAGCAGGTTTAACTTTGTATTGGTGTGTAAATAATATATGCTCACTTATCCAACAAGTAATTGTTAATAAGCTTTTCAAAAACCATAAAAAAGAGGAAATAGCTAAACATGAACATAGAAGCTAAAGACTTACAAACTGCACTCATAGAAGCCTCAAAACAACTTGAGTGCTCTGTGATTGACTTAGAATATGAAGTTATTCAACATGCTAAAGCAGGATTTTTTGGCCTTTTTAAAAAAAATGCGATAATCTGTATTAAAGGACATAAAAAAACTCAAAAAGTCCATAATGAAAAACCTAAAAAAAATCAAAATGAGAAATTTAACAAATATTCTCAAAAAAATTTTGAAAAAAATGAATATAAAAAAGAATATAAAGAAAATTTTCAAAAACCAATTGAAAATATTGCTCAACCTAAAGAACATTACAAAGTAAAAAATGATGCTATTTTTGATTCTTTTCATAAGGAGTCTTCAGAAGAAAAAAACATTGTTTCTTATATTAATGAGATAAAAATTTCACTAGAAAATTTACTAGCAACTTTTGATTTTGACATTAAAGTTGTGCAAGTTAGCGTTTGGGATGAAACCTGTGTTTTAATTAAACTTGATGGAGAAGATGCAGCCTTGCTTATAGGCAAAGAAGCTCACAGATATAAAGCTTTTTCATATTTACTTTATAATTGGCTTAATGCTAAATATAAAATTCAACCAAGACTAGAAATAGCACAATTTTTGGAAAACCAAACCCAAGCTATTGATAGTTATTTAAAAATTCTCATAGAAAAAGTAGAGAACACTGGAAGAGTTCAAACAAAACCACTAGATGGAATTTGGCTAAAACTTGCTTTAGAAAAATTAAGAGAACGCTTTCCTGATAAGTATGTAGCTATCAAACAAAATGACGATCAAAGATATATCGTTGTGAATGATTTTTTGAAGAAAAATGAATGAATGACACGATAGCTGCTATTGCTACAGCTCACGGAGTGGGCTCTATAAGCATCATTAGAGTAAGTGGAAAAAAAGCTTTAGAACTTGCATTAAAAATTACCCACAAAAAAGAACTCACACCACGCTATGCGCACTTATGCAAACTTTATAAAAACAATAGTGACTTTTTAGACGAGGCCTTAGTAATTTATTTTAAAGCACCCTACTCTTTTACAGGAGAAGATATTGTGGAATTTCAACTTCATGGCGGTTTTTCTTTGAGTGAAATTTTACTCGATGAGCTTGTTTTAGCAGGCGCGCGCCTTGCTAATCCTGGAGAATTTAGCAAAAGAGCTTGCTTAAATGGCAAAATGGATCTTTTAAAAGCTTTAAGCATACAAGATGCTATCATGTCAAAATCAACAAGTGCTGCAAATATCATAGCAAAAAATATTAAAGGTGATTTAAGTAAATTTTTAAACACCATTCGAATAGACCTTGTTCAAACTCTTGCTTTTGTAGAAACTAGCATTGACTATGCAGATGATGATTTACCACAAGATCTACTTGATCAAATCATTACTATGTGTGAAAGAAATTCAAAACTTTTAAGCGATATAGTAGATATTTCCTTAAGTAAAAAAGGTCTTATAGATGGCTTTAAAGTTGCTATTATCGGCAAGCCAAATGCCGGAAAAAGCTCATTGTTAAATTCGCTTTTAGCATTTGATAGAGCCATTGTTTCTGATATTGCAGGCACCACAAGAGATCGTATCGAGGAAAGTTTAAAAATAGGCTCACATTTAATTAAAATCATCGACACAGCAGGTATAAGAAATGCAGATGATGAGATAGAAAAAATCGGAGTCAACTTAAGTTATGAAAGCATTAAAGAAGCAGATATCATTATAGCTGTTTTTGACGGATCTAAAGAATTTGAAGAAGAAGATGAGCATATTTTACAAGCTTTAAAAGATTGTGATAAAAAAATCATTTATGTTTTAAATAAAAGCGATTTAGCTACCAAATTTAAACATGAAATTAGCACTTCTTGTATACGCATTTGCGCCCAAGAAAACACCCAAGCCATTAAGGAAAGTTTAAATGAATACTTAAATACTTTAGATGGCGATGGAATGCTAATTAGCAATACTTTAATACTCAATGCTTGTAAAAATGCTAGTGAAGCTATTTTGCGTGCAAGAGATTTATTAAAGGAAAGTTCTTTAGAACTTTTTGCTTTTGAATTAAATTTAGCCATAGGAGAAATAGCTCAATTTACCAAAAATTTTGAAAGAGATGAAATTTTAGATGCAATGTTTAGTAATTTTTGTTTAGGAAAATAAAAAGGAGATAATTATGGATAAAGAAGTTATAAAACAACACAAAATTAGCGATGAGGAATATCAAGAAATTTTAAATATACTAGGTAGAGAACCTAATTTATTAGAACTTGGAGTGATTTCTGCAATGTGGAGTGAACATTGCTCATATAAATCAAGTAAAAAATACCTTAATGGCTTTCCAACTAAAGCTCCTTGGGTAATCCAAGGTCCTGGTGAAAATGCTGGAGTAATAGATATAGGCAAAGGAATGGCTGCTGTATTTAAAGTAGAAAGTCATAATCACCCAAGTTTTATAGAGCCATTTGCAGGTGCAGCTACTGGTGTGGGTGGAATTTTACGCGATGTTTTTACCATGGGTGCTAGAGTTGTTGCAGGTATGAATTCTTTAAAATTTGGTAATATCCATGATGAAAAAATAGGTAAACATCAAAAATATTTAGTTAAGGGTGTAGTAAGTGGAATTTCACACTATGGTAATTGTATGGGTGTTCCTACTATAGGTGGAGAATGTGCTTTTGATGAGTGCTTTAATGGAAATATCTTAGTTAATGCTTTTGCACTTGGAACTTGCAAAATCGAAGATATTTTTTATGCAAAGGCTGAAGGTATAGGAAATCCTGTAATTTATGTAGGCTCAAAAACTGGTCGTGATGGACTTGGTGGAGCTGTAATGGCAAGCGATAGTTTTAATGAATCTAGCAAAAGCTTAAGACCAACTGTTCAAATTGGTGATCCATTTGCTGAAAAATTATTAATGGAAGCTTGTTTGGAACTTTTCAAAACTGATTATATAGTTGGAATTCAAGATATGGGTGCAGCAGGACTTACTTCAAGCTCTTTTGAAATGGCAGGACGCAGTGGTAGCGGGATGAAACTTTACCTTGATAAAACTCCTATGAGAGAAGAAGGTATGGCTCCTTATGAGTTAATGCTAAGTGAATCTCAAGAAAGAATGCTAATTTGTGCTAAAAAAGGCTATGAAGAAAAAGTTATTGAGATTTTTAATAAGTGGGGGCTTGATGCAGCCATTATAGGCGAAGTTACAGATACTGGCAAAATGGAATTATTTTGGCATGATGAATTAGTTGGTCTAATCCCTATTGAACCACTAAGCGAAAAAGCACCTATACTTGATAGACCTGTGGCTAAGCCAAAATACTTAGATGAAATAAAAAACTATCAATTTAAACTTAGCATTCCCACTCAAGAAGCCTTTGAAAAACTTCTTGCAAATGAAAATATCAGCAATAAAGCTTATATTTATGAGCAGTTTGACTCAAGCGTACAAACTAACACCTTAAAAAGCGATGGGGCTTTAGGAGCAAATAGTATTAGAATTAAAGAAAATAATTGCTTACTTTCTATGGCCATTGAGTGCAACTCAAGATTAAACTATGTAAATCCAAAAATCGGTGCAGCAGCAGCCGTTGCAAGCGCAGGAAGAAAAATAGCATGCTCGGGAGCTAGACCTTTGGCAATTAGTGATTGTTTAAACTATGGCAACCCACAAAACCCTGAAGTAATGTGGCAATTTGCTCAAGGCTGCGAAGGTATTAAACTAGCTTGTAAAGAACTCAATACCCCTGTGGTAAGCGGAAATGTTTCTTTATATAATGAAACCGATGGAGTAAGTATTTTTCCAAGTCCAACCATAGCTTGCGTTGGTATTCACGAAAAAGCAGAAAATGTTTTAAAATCATACTTTAGTAAAGAAACGCAAGCTATTTATTTAATAGGAGAAAGTAAAGGTAGTTTTGGTGGATCTTTGATTGCTAAAGTACTAGATCAAAAAGTCGCAGGAGAGCTTGAAGATATAGATTTTAAAGCAGAATTAAAACTATGGGATTTCTTACTAAAAGCAAACGAAGCAAAGTTACTTGATTGTGCTAATAGCATAGGCATAGGTGGTCTTGCTATGACTTTAGCCAAAATGAGCGTAAAGGCGAATTTAGGTGTAAATGTAAAAACAAATTTTGAAAACAGAAGTTTTATTTTTGAAGAAAGTCCAACTAGAGTTGTAATTGGTGTTAAAAATGAAGAAAATTTTATTGAATTTGCAAACAAAATGAAAATTAATTTTGCAAAACTTGGAATTTTAAATGAAAAAGATTTCGTTTTAGATGATATTAAGATATCTTTAGTAAAACTACAAAAAATTTATTTTGATAAATTTAAAGAATATTTAGGATAGAAATGCTTTTTGTTTTATTGGTATTAGCAATTCTTGCATTTTATTGGTATTACAAAACTTGGGGTAAAGATGATCTTTTAGGCTCTTTCAAAAAAGGAGCTAAAAGCTTCTCCCAAGGTTTTAAACAAGGCTATCATGAAGAAAGGATTGATGGCTTTAAAAGGAGATTAAACTATTATGTTATAGCGCTTTTAGCAAAAATAGCAAAAAGTGATGGTAGAGTTAGCGAGAACGAAGCAAATATGATCTCACAAATTCTTGATTATAATGCTAAAGATAAAAAAGAGAGAGATTTTTTAAAACAATGTTTTAATGAACATAAAAACACTTTAAATGATACTTTTGATATAGCCAAAGAGTTTATCAAAGAAGTGCCTTTACCACAACAAGAAAGAATTAATATTTTAAATGTCTTAGTAGCAATGGCTTTGATTGATGGAGAACTTAACAATACCAAAAAAGATGTCTTAAGAGCTATCATTAGAGCTTTTGAGCTTGATGTAAATATACTTGAAAAACTTTTAAACTCTATGCAAACACAAAATACAGGTATGAATTTACAAAAGGCTTGTGAAATTTTAGGCTTAAATGAAAATGCAAACTTGCAAGAGCTTAAAAAACGCTATAGAGAACTTGCCAAAAAATACCACCCTGATATTTTAAACGCAAACAATAGCGATGAAGAAAAAATCAAAGAAGGTGTTAAAAAATTTCAAGAAATTAATGAATCATATGAATTTTTAAAACAATATATAGAAAGGAAAAATTAATGAAAGCACTAATTAGTGTGAGCGATAAAGAAGGTGTTGTAGAATTTGCTAGCGAACTTACTAAATTAGGTTATGAACTTTTATCCACCGGAGGTACTTATAAGCTTTTAAAAGAAAATAATTTACAAGTACAAGAAGTTAGTGAATTTACTCAAAGCCCTGAAATGTTTGAAGGGCGTGTTAAAACATTGCACCCAAAAATTCATGGTGGAATTTTATACAAAAGAGAAAATGAAGATCATCAAAAACAAGCCAAAGATTACAACATCGAAAGTATAGACTTGCTTTGTGTGAATTTATATCCTTTCAAAAAAACTACAATTTTAACCCAAGATTTTGATGAGATTGTAGAAAATATCGACATTGGTGGTCCTGCTATGATACGCAGTGGTGCAAAAAACTTTAAAAATGTCATTGTCGTTTGTGATATTTTAGACTATGATAAAATCATACAAGCTTTAAAAGATAATACCTTAGATCTTGATTTTAGAAGAGCATTGATGATCAAAGCTTATGAGCATACAGCAAATTATGATGCTTACATAGCAAATTATATGAATGAGCGTTTTAATGGTGGCTTTGGTGCAAGTAAATTTATCGTAGGTCAAAAAGTATTTGACACAAGATATGGAGAAAACCCTCATCAAAAAGGTGCTTTATATGAATTTGATGACTTTTTCACACACAATTTTACAACCTTAAAAGGTGAAGCAAGTTTTAATAATCTAACCGATATTAATGCGGCTTTAAATTTAGCAAGTGCTTTTGATAAAGCTCCAGCAGTAGCCATAGTCAAACATGCAAATGCTTGCGGATTTGCCATAAAAGAAAACTTACTCCAAAGCTATATCCATGCTCTTAAATGCGATACCTTGAGTGCTTATGGAGGAGTTGTTGCTATCAATGGAACCTTAGATAAAGAATTAGCGCAAAAAATCAATGAAATTTATATAGAAGTAATCATTGCAGCAAATGTAGACGATGATGCTTTGGAAGTTTTTAAAGATAAAAAGCGTATTAAAATCTTTACACAAAAAGCGCCATTTTTAACTAGAGCTTATGATAAATATGATTTTAAACACATAGATGGTGGTTTTGTATATCAAGATAGTGATGAAGTTAAAGAAAATGAATTAAAAAATGCGATTTTAAAAAGCGAAAGAAAAGCTAATGAACAAGAATTAAAAGATCTTGACATAGCTATGAAAATTGCTGCATTTACTAAATCAAACAATGTAGTTTATGTAAAAAATGGAGCTATGGTAGCCATTGGCATGGGTATGACAAGTCGTATTGATGCAGCTAAAGCAGCTATTAATAAAGCCAAGGAAATGGGGCTTGATCTAAATGGTTGTGTTTTAGCAAGCGAAGCTTTCTTTCCATTTAGAGATAGTATAGATGAGGCTAGCAAAATAGGAGTAAAAGCCATCATTGAGCCAGGTGGAAGCATAAGAGATGAGGATATTATTCAAGCTGCTAATGAGTATGGTATCGCATTATACTTTAGCGGCATAAGACACTTTTTACACTAATAAAAGGAGTTTTAAATGTTTAAAAGCATAGGTGCAAAAATATCTTTAGCAATGATTTCTACATTGCTAATTAGTTTTATTATCATGCAGATTATCTTACAAAAAGATTCTCAACAAACTACAGATAGAATCAGCCGTGCACATTTAGATACTTTAAGCACTTCTGTTTTTCAAACATTAAGAATGGCAATGAATTTGGGCGATCCTGCTATTATAGAGCAAGCTATAAAAGATGCTGGTGAAATAGAAGGTATAAAAGATATTAAAATTTATCCTTCAAAAAGCACAATTGAGCTCTTTGAAATACAACATTTTACAAAAAGTGATGAGAGTATTATCAACGAGCAATTTAACAAGCCAGAAATTAAAGCCGTTGAAATCAATAACGATCAAGGACATTATCTAAGACTTATACGCCCACTTATCGCCAATAAAGGTTGTCTTGCTTGTCATGCTAATGCTAAAGAAGGCGATGTTTTGGGTGTTATGGATATGTATAATGATTTAAAACATGTAGATGATGATTTGGCAAGTTCAGCTAGAACTTATATTATAATCTTTAGCGTTGCTTTACTTTTTACCGTTTTTGCCGTACTTTATATCTTGAAAATAGTTGTAGGTAATCCTGTTTTAGATCTTTTAAAACATGCTAAAGAACTAGCTAGCGGCGATGGAGATTTACGCGCAAGAATTAATATAAAAAGCACCGATGAAATAGGTAAAGCTTGCACCTACATCAACCAATTTATTGAAAAAATTCAAAATGCAGTAGTTTCTACTAATAAAAACTCTCAAATGGTAGATAAACAATCTAAACTTTTAAATGCTAATGCACTTGATCTAGCAAATAGAACTAAAGAAGGTCATACAAAAACTGATGAATCTTATCATTTAAGTGAGCAAATTCATACAGAATTACAAGATCTTGCTGAACTTTCAAATAACGCAAATAAAGCCAATACAAAATCTTTTGAAGTTTTAAACACCATGCTTGACTCATTAAATCAAGTAGTAGATAAGGTAAAAGTTGTAGCTGAAAATGAAGATATATTATCTCAAAAAGTAGAAGTTATGGAAAAACAAGCAGAAGAGATTAAAAAAGCTTCTGACATGATGGGAGAAATTGCTGATAAAACCAATCTATTATCTTTAAATGCAGGTATTGAAGCTGCGCGTGCTGGAGAATTTGGTCGTGGCTTTTCAGTTATTGCTGAAGATGTAAGAAATCTTGCTCAAAATTCAGAAGAATTTTTAAAAAATATTGCCATCGTAACCAAACAATTAGTAGATAGTATCAATGAAGTTTCTAAAGAGTTAAAACACAATGCTAACGAAATTAACTCTTTAAATCAAGATGCAAAAGAACTTGTAGAAGGAACCAATGAAGTAAAAGTTTGCAATGAAAATGCAAGAGATTTAGCAAATGCTTGCATGCAAAAAATTTCAAGTACACAAGAAACTTTACAATCTTTGCTTGATAAAATGCAAGAAACGGTAAAATTAAGTGATAAAAATGAAGAAATTTCAAAAATTTTATTAGATGTTGCTCATGAGTTAAATATAGTTTGTCAAAATTTAGAGGATGAATTAAAACATTTTCATGTATAAATCAAAGGAGTATAAAAATGAAAAAAATAATCACATTAAGTATAGCGAGCTTAGCTATTTTTAGTGGGTGTTCTGTGGCAAATTTAAGTGTTGATGATTTACAAAATAAAGAATTTACTATAAGTTCTTATGAAGCTAATGGAAAAAACCATGAACTTCCTCAAAATACTAAAGCGAGCATTAGTTTTGATAATAAAGATAAAAGAGTTTTTGGTGTATCAGGATGTAATAGATTTTTTGGAAACTATAAAGATCAAGGAAGTAGTATCAAAATAGAAGATAATCTTGCTTCGACAAAAATGCTTTGCGATCAAGAATCTATGAAATTTGAAAACGACTTCTTAAGATATTTTAATGGAGAATTTCAAATTATTAGTGATGATGATGGAATTATTTTAGAAAATAAGAAAATGAAAATTTATTTAAAATAAGCCTCTAGGCTTATTTTAAATGCTCTAATATATTCTCACAAACCATTCTAGGTTCTTTTGCCTTATAAATAGGTCTTCCAACCACGATAAAATCTGACAGATTATCCTTAGCACACTGTATATCAGCTACTCTTTTTTGATCATCTAAATTTTCTTTAAAAGGACGAATTCCAGGAGTTAGTGTAATAAAATTTGTATTTGTATTTTCTTTAATCAATAAGCTCTCATATACCGAACAAACCATACCATCAAGACCGCTTTCATAGCTAATTTTAGAAAATTCCTTAACAGCTTGTTTGATATCTTGTTTGTATATACTAAAAAATTCTTGCTCATCAAAACTAGTTAAAGCAGATACAGCAAGCACCAAAGGTCTTTTGCTTAAAGCACTTAAACGCTCCATAATCATACACATGGCACTTTTACCTGCACTTGCGTGGATATTAAACATATCCACATCAAGTTTAGCAAGCTCTTCGCAAGCATCTGCCATGGTATTTGGTATATCATAAAGCTTTAAATCTAAAAAGATTTTAAAATCATCCACTTTTTTAATCGCCTCTAAAAGCTTTGCTCCATCTCTTAAATATGATCTAAGCCCTATTTTAACCCAAAGATCTAAACCTTTTAATTCTTTAGCCAAACTAATACACTCATCATAACTTGACACATCAAAAGCCACACAAAGTTTCATTGCTTTTCCTTGTTAATTTTATCCAACACCCCGTTGATAAATTTAGGAGCATTATCTCCTGCCATTTCTTTTGCAAGCTCTATAGCCTCGTTAATGATAATCGCTTTTTGTGTAGAAGTAAATAAAATCTCATAAGCACCTAAACGCAAAATGGCCTTTTCTATACTAGCTACTCCATCTAATTTGTGCTCTTTTAAACACTCATTGATTTTCTCATCAAGCAAAGTAAGTTGCTCATTGATACCATCATATAAATCTAGAGTGAATTTTCTTTGGTCATTGCGAATTTTTTTCTCATCTAAAAATTCATTAATAAAATCTTTATTTTCTTGATTTAGCTGTGCTGCATAAAGCAAAGAAACAATACTTTGTCTTACTTGGTGTCTAGTAGCCATTTTAAGCCTTAATTTTTTGGATTAAATTAAGCATTTCAACTACAGTAAGCATAGCTTCAAAGCCCTTATTACCTGCTTTACTACCTGCTCTTTCTATGGCTTGCTCTAAGGTATCAGTTGTTAAAACTCCAAAACTCACAGGCACATTAGCTCCAAGCCCTACACTTGCTACACCTTTGGTAGTTTCAGCTGCTACATAATCAAAATGTGGTGTACTTCCACGAATTACTGCTCCAACACAACAAATTCCATCAAATTTTTTACTCTCACAAGCTTGTTTTAATGCAAAAGGAATTTCAAAAGCACCTGGCACTAAGATAAGACTTAAGTTTTCTTCCTTGCCCCCATGTCTTAAAAAAGCATCTTTAGCACCTTCAACTAAACGATCTGTGATGATATGATTAAATCTTGCATTGATAATCGCAATTTTCTCATCACCTTTTAAACTTAAATTTCCCTCTATTATCTTCATAATTTTCCTTTTTTAAATGATTTCTTGAATTTTTAAAAGCGTATTTACGCAGTTTTTAAGTCTTGAAAGATCAAGCATATTTGGTCCATCGCATAAAGCTTTGCAAGGATCAATGTGCGTTTCAAAGAAAAATCCATCTACGCCTACACTAGCAGCAGCTCTTGCTAATGGCTCTACAAATTCACTTTTACCTCCACTACTTCCACCATTTGCTCCTGGCATTTGCACACTATGAGTAGCATCAAAAATAACTGGAGCATATTTTCTCATGATAACCAAACTTCTCATATCTACAACCAAATTTCCATAGCCAAAACTCGAACCTCTCTCAGCTACAAAAACTCCATTTTCTTTGGCTATTTCAAAACCTTCTTCATTAGTGCCTCTAGTTTGTAAAATTTTAGCTACGCTGTATTTAATATCTTCAGGATTTAAAAATTGCCCTTTTTTTACATTTACCTTGGCTTTTGTTTTAGCAGCAGCTACTAATAAATCAGTTTGCCTGCATAAAAAGGCTGGAATTTGTAAAACATCTACAACCTCAGCCGCAACACTTGCTTGAGAACTCTCATGAATATCAGTAAGAATTTGCATGCCAAATTTGTCTTTAACTTTTTGCAAAATTTCCAAGCCTTTTTCAATGCCTGGTCCTCTAAAACTATTAATACTAGTTCTATTTGCTTTATCAAAACTTGATTTAAAATAAAAATCAATTCTATCATCTTTTAAAAAGCATTCAAGCTCTTGTGCAACTTTAAAAACAAGTTCTTCATTTTCTATTACACAAGGACCTGCTATTAGTATCATTTTTTTCATTATTTTTCCTTATTTTTTATTATTTTACTTTATTTTTTTCATTTTCTTCAAGCGGAAAAACGCAATTTAAAATAATAGCCGTAATCCCACCTGCTGCAATCCCTGAAGAAAATAAAGTTTTAAACCACATTGGCATAAATTCTAAAATATCAGGATTATTAGAAACTCCAAGTCCTATACCCAAACTCATAGCTATGATGATAATAGAACGACGATTTAGATTTTCCTTAGAAATAATCCTAACTCCCGTTGCAGCTATAGTACCAAACATTACTAAAGTTGCTCCTCCTAAAATAGGTTCTGGAATTTGCAAAGTAATATCAGCCACAATAGGAAACAAACCCAAAATCATCAACATAAAAGCTACAATAAATCCAACATATCGACTTGCAACACCTGTTAAAGCTATAACGCCATTATTTTGCCCAAAACATGAATTTGGAAAAGTATTAAAAAAGGCTGAAACAAAGGAATTAAAACCATTAGCCAAAACCCCGCCTTTTAATCTTTTTGCATAAAGTTCGCCTTTAACTGGCTGATTTGAAACTTCACTAGTAGCACTAATATCGCCGATAGTTTCTAAAGAAGTTACCATAAAAACTAAAATCAAAGGTAAAATAAGATTATAATCAATACTCAAACCATAATGTAAAGGATCGGGTAAAAACACTAAAGGTAAATTTTCATTAAAATTAAAACTAAAATTTTCAAAAGTCATAGCTACTAAAAGCCCTATTATCATAGCTATAAATAAAGAAGAAATTCTTATATAGGCATTATTAAAACGATTTAAAACAATAATACTTAAAATCACAACTCCGGCTAATAATAAATTTTGCAAAGAACCAAATTCACCACTTACCTTAGCCGCAAATCCACCTCCTGTACTCACAAGGCCAACATTAATCAAACTAAGACCTATAATCATCACAACTATACCTGAAACCAAAGGTGAAATCACTCTTCTAATAAAAGGTAAAATTTGTGAAATAATCATTTCAGTAGTAGAACAAAGCATTAAAGTGCCAAAAATGGCTCCAAGCATTGCTTCTTGCGATAAACCATTATTTTTTAAAACAAGCCCACCTAAAATAATAGGTGCAACAAAGTTAAAACTAGTCCCCTGAATAGATAAAAGTCCACTCCCTATAGGACCCCAAGTTTTAATCTGCAAAAGCGAAGCAACACCTGAAGCAAAAAGCGACATACAAATAATTCTAGCCGTATTAGTATCATCTATCCCAAGACCTTTGCAAATTAACAAAGCAGGTGTAATCACAGCAACAAACATAGCCATTAAATGCACTAATGCAGCAAAAAATGCCTTAGCAAAAGGTGGTCTATCTTCTAAATCATAAATTAAATCTGTTTTATTTTCCATTTTTCTTTCCTTTTGTTTGCTTACTAACCAAAATAATTCCTCCTAAAATAATGCTAAAAATTCCTATAAAAACCATTAAGCTAGGAAATTCATCTCCTAATAATATGCCCAAAAATAAAGTAAAAACTACATCTATATAGCTAACTCCTGCGACAACTCCTGCCTTTTTTGCTACTCCATAAGCTTTAGTAACATGAATTTGATACATTGCTCCAAAAATTCCCATCAAAACAATAAAAATCCAAGCTTTAAGACTAGGCATAACAAAAGGAGCAATTAAAAAATCAAGCTCTTTTATTTCATAAAAAGAACCTACAATCATAGACATTAAAGGCATCAAAGTACCAATTAAAACAAAAGATAAAGCTATAAATGGCGCTGGGTATGATTTTCTAAGCTCTCTTACGCTAGTTAGCGCCAAGGCTGCACAAAAACCGCTTAAAATTCCTAAAATACTATTTTTGAAATCAAAACCTGAATGCGTAGTGCTATCTGCAAAAGGCTGACAGATTAATAATACTCCTATAAAAGCAATCAAAATCCCAAAACAAGCTTTTAATCCCAAACTTTCTTTAAAAAACAAAAAAGCAATCAAAGCTATAAAAATAGGCGCTGTTTTTTGAAAAGCAAAAGCTCCACCTAATGAAATATTAGAAACATTATAAAAGAAAAGATATAAAGCGATCGTTCCTATAATACCTCTAAAAATAAGCAGTCCAAGATGTCCGCCACTTTTATGAAAATTTAATTTTGAAAGCGCATAAAGCATAAAAGCTGTGCCTATAATATTTCTAAAAAACATAATTTCAATCGATGATAATTCTTCACTAAGAATTTTTGCACAAGCACCTACAAATGCAAATTCTATAGAAGCAATAATCATAAAATATATACCTAAATTCTTTTTAACTATTCTTAACATATAAATTCCATATAAAATTCCTGTTATTTTAGTCTTTTTTGCTTAATTTTAAGGCAATTTTTATATAATCACAAATAAAAATTTAAAAAATGAGTATTAATGCAAAGTATTATTTTAATAGGAAAACCAAATGTTGGCAAATCAAGTCTTTTTAATAGACTTGCAAGAAAGCGCATTGCAATAACTAGTGACATAAGTGGAACTACAAGAGATACTAATAAAATAGAAGTAGAAATTGATGGCAAAAAAGCTTTGTTGATAGATAGCGGCGGGCTTGATGAGAGTAATGAGCTTTTTAAAAATGTCAAAGCAAATTCGCTTAAAGCTGCTAAAAATAGTGATATTATCTTTTATATGGTGGATGGAAAATTTTTACCTGATGATGAAGATAAAGCTTTTTTTTATGAAATGAAAGAACTCAACAAACCCATAGCTTTAGTAATCAATAAAGTCGATAACAAAAAAGACGAGGAAAGATCTTGGGAATTTTCTAATTTTGGAGTAAAAGAAGTTTTTAATATCTCTGTAACACATAATATAGGCATTGATGAGCTTTGTATGTGGGCTAGTAAGTTTTTAGATGAAAGTTATTTAAATACAGATGAAGAAGACTTTGAAAGTTATTTAGAAAATTTTGATGAAAATAGCGGAGATTTTAAGCTAAAAACTATTAATGAAAAACATATTAAAGTAGGAATTATCGGCAGGGTTAATGTAGGAAAATCAAGTCTTTTAAATGCTTTAGTAAAAGAAGAACGTAGCGTGGTAAGCGATATAGCAGGCACTACAATTGATCCTGTTAATGAAAGCATTATGCATAAAGATAAAATCATCGAATTTGTAGATACTGCGGGTATTAGAAAACGCGGGAAAATACAGGGCTTAGAGCGTTATGCACTTAATAGAACTGAATATGCCCTAGCCAATGCTCAAATTGCACTTTTAGTACTTGACGCAGCTGAAGGTTTTAACGAACTTGATGAGCGTATTGCAGGACTTGCTGCTAAACATTGTTTAGGTGTGATTCTTGTACTTAATAAATGGGATAAAAGCGAGCTTGATTTTGATAAAACTTTAAAAGAATTAAAACTAGATCGTTTTAAATTCCTAGCTTATGCACCCGTTGTAAGCGTATCAGCTTTAAGTGGAAAAAGAATACATGTGCTTTTGGATAAAATTTTAGAAGTTTTTGCAAATTTCACCCAAAAAATTCCAACAGCAAAATTAAATGCTTTGGTAGAAGAAGCCACAAGAGCCCACCCGCTACCACATGATTATGGTAAATTAGTGAAAATTTATTATGCGGTTCAATACGACTTAGCACCTCCAAAAATAGCTCTAATTATGAATAGACCAAAAGCTTTACATTTTAGTTATAAACGATATTTACAAAATCAAATTAGAAAACAATTTAACTTTGAAGGTGTACCTTTAATTTTAGCTTCAAGAAAAAAAGGTAGCAAAGATGAGCAAGAAAACTAACCTCCTTTTTGTAGGATTTATGGGCTGTGGTAAAACAACTATAGCAAGGGTTTATGCAAAAAAATATGATAAATTCTTTTTAGATACAGATGTTTTAATCAAAGAAAAATTTAATCTTGAAATTAGTGAATTTTTTAAAACATATGGAGAAAAAAAATTTCGCAAAGAAGAAAAAAAACTTGTTTCGTTTTTAACTTATGTGCAAAATTGTTCTATTGCAAGCGGTGGTGGCTTCATAGAACAAAAAAAAATAAAAAATATTGGTACTATCGTTTACTTAAAAGCAAGTTTTGATTATCTCTTGCAAAGACTAAATAAAGAAGAATTGGCCACAAGACCCTTATTTTCAAACACAAACAATGCTAAAATACTATTTGATCAAAGAATTAAAAAATATGAAAAAAAAGCAAATATCATTATAAACATTGAAAACAAAAATATCCAAGAAATAATTAAAGAAATCAAAAAAGAGGTAAAATGAGAATTATTACAGGATTACAGCCAAGTGGGGATTTACATATAGGAAATTATTTTGGCTCTATAAAACAAATGTTAAATATGCAAGAAGAAAATCAAATGTATATGTTTATAGCAAACTATCATGCTATGACTTCAAATTTTAATGGAGAAAAACTTAAACAAAATTCACTCAAAGCTGCGGCAGCTTTTTTAAGTTTAGGAATTGATCCACAAAAAAGCGTATTTTGGTTACAAAGTGATGTAAAAGAAGTGATGGAGCTTTATTGGATTCTTTCTCAATTTACCCCAATGGGACTTTTAGAAAGAGCACATAGCTATAAAGATAAAATTGCCAAAGGTTTAAATGCCAACCATGGGCTTTTTTCTTACCCTGTTTTAATGGCTGCAGATATTTTACTTTTTAATGCTCAAGTAGTTCCTGTAGGTAAAGATCAAATTCAACATGTTGAAATAGCAAGAGATATAGCTTTAAAAGTAAATAATGAATGGGGTGAAATTTTTACCCTACCTCAAGCTAAAGTTAATGATGAAGTTGCAGTAGTACCTGGTACTGATGGAGCTAAAATGAGCAAGTCTTATCAAAACACAATCGATATTTTCAATACACCAAAAGCTATTAAAAAACAAATTTCTTCTATTGTTACAGATAGTACAGCTTTAGAAGATCCAAAAGATTGGCAAAATTGTAATGTATTTAAAATCGCAAAATTGTTTTTAGACAAAACAAAACAAGAAACTTTAAAAAGCCGTTATGAAAAAGGTGGTGAAGGCTATGGGCATTTTAAAATGTATTTAAATGAAATCATTAGTGAGTATTTTGCCTCGGCTAAGGAAGAATATGAAAAATTACTAGCTAATCCTTCTAAAATCGATGAGATTTTAGAATTTGGAGCAAGCAAAGCAAAAAAACAAGCCCGAGAAACAATGGAAAAAATTTATGCTAAAATAGGACTATAAAAGGAGTTAGAATGTTAGATTTAAAACTTTTGCAAAATAATTTTGATGAAATTGCACAAAAACTAAAAGCTAAAAAAGTAGATGAAAATTTACTCAAAGAACTTAGCGACTTATTTATAAATTTAAAAAAAGAAAAAGCGCTTTTGGAAGAATTTCAAGCTTTTCAAAATAAGTTTAGCAAAGAGCTTGCAACAGCACAAGATAAAGAAAGCTTAAAGGTACAACTAAGCCAAAATAAAGAAAAAATCAATACTCAGTCAAAAATCGTTAGCACGCTAGAAGAAAAACTAGAACAAATTGCCCTAGCAATACCAAATATCCCTGATGATTGCGTGCCTTTTGGAGAAGATGAAGATAAAAATATAGAATTAAAAAAAGTTCTGATACCTCCTAGTTTTGATTTTGAAATCAAAGAACATCATGATTTGGGAGAAAAATTAAACTGGCTTGATTTTACAAGAGGGGTTAAAATCTCACAAAGTCGTTTTTGTGTGCTTAAAAATGAAGGAGCTTTACTAAGTAGAGCCTTGGTAAATTATATGATTGATTTTAATAGAAGTAGAGGTTTTGAGCTAGTCAATGTACCATTTTTAGTAAATAGCGCAACCATGTATGGCACAGGACAGCTTCCTAAATTTAAAGATGATATGTATAAGGTAGAAAATGATGATTTATATCTCATCTCAACTTCTGAAATTCCTGTAACTAATCTTTATTCTAATGAAATTTTAACTCAAGAAGAACTACCCTTAAAAATGACCTGCTATAGTGCTTGTTTTAGACAAGAAGCAGGAAGCGCGGGTAGAGACACAAGAGGTATTATAAGGCAACATCAATTTGAAAAAGTAGAGCTTGTTAGTATATGTAAGCCTGATCAAAGTGAATTGATGTTTGAAGAAATGTTAAATTGCGCCAGTGATTTACTAAGCTCTTTGGGTCTAGCACATAGGCATTTAATGCTTTGCACGGGAGATTTGGGCTTTTCTGCTGCTAAAACAGTAGACTTAGAAGTATGGCTTCCATCGCAAAACAAATACCGTGAAATTAGCTCTGTGTCAAATTGTAAAGATTTTCAAGCAAGACGTGCAAAGATCCGTTTTAAAAACGATAAGGGCAAAAATGAATTAGTTCACACACTTAATGGTTCTTCACTAGCTGTTGGTAGAACCTTGGTAGCTATTATGGAAAATTATCAAGAAAAAGATGGAAATATAAGAATTCCTGATGTATTAAGAAAATACTTTTAAGAGAAAACATGGCCGAAGAAGTAACACCTAAAGAACAAGATAATCAAGAAAAAGCTTTTTCAGAGATTGATGAAAATCCAGGAGTAGAAGAACAAACTATCCCTCCTGGCACAATACCTCCTGAATTAGAGGAAGAAGAAAGTACTTTTCAAAGAGTAGAGGAAGAACCTCAAACATCACAACCTGAAGAAAAGAAAAAGCTTTTTGATAAAAAATTTCTTATTTTGATTTCAACACTTGGTGCTCTTGCTCTAATTTTATTTATTATTTTAGTTTTACTTCTTGTTTTTAAGGAAGATAAAAAAGTAATCACAAATAATCCAATTTTAGAAGATAATGTTAGTACAAGTATCACAAAGGTGAAACAATCTGCTTTAGATCTTGTAGTACAAAAGGCAAATTTATTATATGAAAAAGGTGATATAGAAAGTGCTTTAGAGCTTTATAATAATATTAATATTTTCAATCAATCTTTATCTAGTTATAATCTTGGTGTAGCTCAAATGAAACAAAAAGATTATATTAGTGCTGTTGAGAATTTCAAACAATCTTTAGAATTAGAAGAACACAAAGTTGCAGCAGCTATTAATATAGCTGTGTGTTATTTTAATCTAGGCGATAAAGAGAAATTTAAATATTATCTTGATTTGGCAAGAGTACATTTACCACAAGATTCTAAATCTTCTTTGTATGATTATTATCTAGGATTAATTAATTACTATCAAGGATTTTATCCAGAGGCTTTACAAATGTTCATGCGTTCAAGTAATATCAACAGCTATCAAGGGGAGTCTTATTACCTTGGGGCAAAAATTTACGCATTATTAAAATCTGATCAAAACGCCATTAATCTTTTGCAAAAGCAACAAGATTATGAAGCAAGCTTACCCTTAGGTTTATTATATGCAAAACTGGGAGAATATAAAAAAGCTAAAGAATATCTTGAAAAAGCATCAAAAATAGAAAATCAAGCCATAAGAAGCAAAATGGCTCTAGCTTTAGTAGAATTAAAAACAGGCCAATTTGACAATGGTGCACAAATTTTAAAAACTTTATATGTAAAAGATAGAGCTATTGGCTCAAAATACTATAACATAAAAACAAGACTAAAAAGAAATTTTTCAAATATTGATATAGCGCAGCAACATTTTGCCAAAAGTTTAATCACAGGAAAACAACAAATTTATGATTTACTTTTTTATTTTTCACCTTATCGCGTTTTTGATATAAAACAAAGCATGGAGCTCATCACAAAAGCTGATTTGGGAAATTTCATACAAGGGTATGAGTATGAAAATGAATTGCTTGTTAAAAGCAAAGCTTTATCAGGCGTTAATGTGGAATTATCTCATGCTATCAATCTAGCTTTCAATTTTCATCTAAGAGAAGCAAATCAAGAATTTAAAAATTTAAGTGAAATTTATCATGCTCACGATGTAATTCATTATAATCTTGCTTTAACTTATGCACAACTGCAAGATTATAATAATGCATATAAACATTTTTCAACTGCTTATCATTTAAATCCAAAAAATTATATTGCAGGTATTTTTGCCATATATTGCATGGATTTAGTAAAAAAAGATTACACCAAACTTGCTAATGAACTTTTGGAAAATTTACAAGCAGATAATAATATCGATCAAAATCATAATATCTATAAATATTTACTATATCTAGTTAAAAGTGACTTTACTGCTATGATTCCTTATTTAGACAACCTTTCAAATAGCAAAAATACTCCTTTAGAATTAATGTTTGCTATAGTAGCTGCTAATGGCAATAATCTTGAAATTTTAAGAAATCAAAAAATAAAAGAATTAAAAGATTTGCTCGGTGAGGATATTATTAGCAATATTTTATATTTTAATTCTAAAAACACAAATCTTGATATTAAAGAGTATGCCAAACAAGCACAAATGTATTTTTTAACAACCAAGCTTGATTATAATTCTTTATTTGGTGGAGCTGGTATAGTTAAAGACAGCTATGTGACACTTATGCAAATTACAGGCTTATTAAATCATGTTAGAAATGACATAAAAAAAAGACTTGCTATGAGTAATAAAAATTCCATCGGGCTGATTTTTGCTCTAGCTTACGTTGATATTTTTGCTAAAGAATACCAAGAAGCATATACGCTTTACAATATCTTAATAGATGATTATAAAATCAAAGATGCACAAACTTTATTTTTAGCCGCAGTAGCAGCGATAGGTTCTAATAATCCAAATTCAGCCATAGCTTTACTAGAGCTTGCAAAATTAGAAAATGAAGAAACCTTAGAAGCAAGACTTGCACTAGGACTATTATATCATGAAGTCCAAAATTTAGAACCTGCTATGTTTCAATATGAAAAAGTAGGGAATAATTTTGAAAGTAAATTTTTTACTTTTGATATTAAAAATTAGTATTTTCATAAAATAAGAAAATACTAATTAACTATCAAAAAAATATAATTATAAATTACAAATTAGATTATTATAAAATATACATGAGGTTAACTTTATGAAGTGGCTCCGGATGTAGGATTCGAACCTACGACCAATCGGTTAACAGCCGACTACTCTACCGCTGAGCTAATCCGGAACATCAATAAATAAGAAATGATATTATATAAGAAAAAAACTTTTTTGTCAAGATTTTTTATAAAAAATTACGCTTTTTTGTAAAATTTTACTCCTGCTAAATTTTCTACAACAACTTTTCGTTCTTTAATTAATTTTTCTAATATATCTTTACTATGCTGACTAAATTTGTTTTCTATATCAAATTCACTTTGCGCTCTAAGCTGCAGCATCTTCAAGAGCTCTTGGATATTAAAATCAATTTTTTCACCTTTGTAATAATGTTTAGCAAGCACAACAGGCACACTAGTGATATACATACTTAATTCTTCCAACTTTTCCAAAGATATACCTTTAACAGGATACGCAGGCGGTCTATCTATAGTGCTAAAATCCACTCTTGATGGTCTTATCTTGTCAAATGCCTCATTTAAAGCCAACATCTCATCTTTGTTATCATTCAACCCCTTGACAATTAAAACTTCCATAACAAGCTCACCCAAAAATTTCTCTCTAAAGGTGATCATTTGTTCTATCATTGTTTCAAGTTTTATTTGTTTTAAAGCCCTATCAACTCTATAAAAAGTTTTTTCCATTGCACTATCAAGACTAAATTTAACCACATCAATATACATTAAAGCATCAAAAATATCCGAATTTAAAACTCCACTACCATTGCTTAGGATTAAGAGTTTTTTATCTTGTTTTATTTTATTTAACTCATAAACTAATTCTTTTAAATGAGGATATAAAGTAGGCTCACCATTTGCAGTTAATGTTAAAAAATCAAATTGCACATTACTTTTAAATACACTTTGTACTTCATCGATAATATTTTTTATTTTAGGATAAATTAAAGATTTTTCCAAAGGTTTTGCAGCTTGTAATTCACAATAAACGCAGTCAAAATTACATTGTTTTTGATTTGGACTTAAATCAATTCCCAATGAAAGTCCAAATCTTCTTGAACTTATAGGCCCAAAAGTTATTTTACTCACTTTTTAGATTTCTCTTGAACTAGCTTGATAAAATATTTAGCATTATCAACAGGAATATCAGGTAAAATTCCATGTCCGAGATTAAAAATATGTGCACTATCTTGCATAATATTTAAAATTTTATCCACACCTTGTTCAATAGCTTTTTTATCATAGAGTCTACAAGGCTCCATATTACCCTGCAAAGTATATTTAGCGCCTAGTTTTTCCTTAGCCAGCTCTAAAGGGGTACTCCAATCTACTCCAAAGACATCAAAATTTCCATTTATATCATCTAAGAACCCACTTACCCCTTTAGGAAATAAAATCACAGGAATATGCGGATATTTTTCCTTTATAAAATCAGCAATTTCAAGCATATATTTAAAAGAAAACTCAAAAAACATTTCTTTTTCTAAAGCACTTGCCCAACTATCAAATATCTGTATAGCATTAGCACCTGCTCTAATTTGCTCTTGAATATAATACTTTAAAACAAAAGTAAGTTTAGATAAAATTTGATGTAAAAATTCAGGATTTTGATAGACTATTTTTTTACACTTTGCATAATTTTTACTACTACCACCCTCTATCATATAAGTAGCAATAGTCCAAGGACTTCCACAAAAACCAATCAAAGCTTTATCTTGTGTAAGTTTTTCTCTAGTAAATGCTAGTGCATCATAAACATAAGAAAGATTTTTAATGCTTTTTTCAACATCTAATCTTTCCAATTCTTCTTTTGTTTTAATAGGATTTGAAAATATAGGGCCCTCGCCTTTTTCAAATTTTAAATCCATACCCATTTCTAAAGGTACTACCAAAATATCTGAAAAAATAATAGCTGCATCAACACCCAAAATATCTACTGGTTGTAAGGTAACTTCACTCGCTTTTTTATAATCTTTACAAAGTGATAAAAAATCTCCAGCACTTGCTCTAACCTGCATATATTCAGGTAAATATCTTCCTGCTTGGCGCATCATCCAAACTGGAGTATAAGAGGTTGACTTTTTAAAACATGCATCAATAAAAATCATTTTTATTCCTTATTTTAATGATCACTTTTGTGTAAAAAATAAAGTCCTATACAAAGAGCTAAAATAGAACCTGCAAGATAAGTCATATCCAAAACCGTATTTAGTTGCATTTGTAAAATTCTTTGGAAAAAATTTACAACTAAGACCATAATAATAACTTTTGCAAGTTTATCTTTTAGTTGATCTAAACTGTGCACTTCTAAAACTTTTGATTGTTTAGTTTGTTTAAATTCTTCTATTTCACTAATAAAAAGTTCATAAATTCCAAAAGAAAATATAAATAAAACTAAAGCCATTAAATATAAATCTACAGCCCCTATAATCAAACCAACAATATCTTCATGCAAATCCACCGTAGAATTAGGCAACATAAAATACTCAAATACATATTTTAAAACTTTAATCACATCATAACTTGCAATAAAAAATAAAACAAAAGCTCCTATAAGGCCAAAAATTACAGGCAAAATAGTGACTAAACGACTTTTAACTAATAAATTTTCAAAAAATCTTTCTAACATTTTTCTCCTTTTTAAACCAATTCTAACCATTTTTGCGCAATACGCACTGCATTTGTAGCAGCTCCTACACGAATTTGATCAGCCACGCACCATAAGTGTAAAATATTTTTATGATTAATATCACGTCTAATTCTTCCTACATAAGTTTCATTAGTATCGCTTGTAAAAAGTGGCATAGGATATTTTTTATTTTCTATATCATCAATCACAACAACACTTGGTGCTTTAGAAAGTATCTCTCTAACCTTAACAACATCAACATCTTTTTCAAAATGCATAGTAATAGCTTCACTATGACTTCTAAGCACAGGAACTCTTACGCAAGTTGCTGAAATTTCAAGTTTTTTATGCAATATTTTTTGCGTTTCATTTACCATTTTTAATTCTTCTTTAGTGTAGCCATTTTCACTAAAAACATCAATTTGAGGAATTAAATTTAAAGCTAAGGTATATGGAAAAGTTTTTGCCTCAAATTCATCTAATTTAAAAGCAAAAAAACTTTGCATTCCTTGAACTAATTCTTCCATACCTTCTTTACCTGCACCACTTGCTGCTTGATAAGTACTTACATCTACTCTTTTTAGATTAAATACATCATCAAGTGGTTTTAAAACATGCACCATTTGTATAGTAGAGCAATTTGGATTAGCAATAATTCCTGTTTTTTCCCAATCTTTAATATCTTCGCTATTGCATTCAGGAACTACCAAAGGAACATTTTCATCCATTCTAAAATGACTAGTATTATCAATCACTACAGCACCACACTCTACTGCGTATTTTGCATACTCAGCACTTATGTTTCCTCCGGCACTAAAAAAAGCAATATCTACAGGATTTTCTTTAAAAACATTTGGAGTTAATTCTTTTACTTTATAACTTTTTCCTCTAAATTCTACTTCACTACCTGCACTTTTTGCGCTTGCTAATGGCAAAATACTTTCAACCGGGAAATCGAGCTCATCTAAAACATTTAAAAGTTCTTCGCCAACCGCTCCTGTTGCACCTACAATGGCTATTTTTTTCATCATCCATCCTTTTTAAGTAATATTGTATTTTTTCATTTTTTCACTAAAAATTTTTTCACTCATCCCTATAAGCTTAGCTGCTTCTGCAATATCTTGCGAATTTTTTAAAGCTTCTAAAATCAATTCTTTTTCAAGATTTTTAATATCTTTACTTTTTCTACTTTCTAAAAATAAATCTTGAGCGCTAATCTCATCATTTTCACTTAAAATACAAGCTCTTTGTATAATAGAAATCAATTCTCTAATATTACCTGGAAAATCATAAGCTAGCAAAGCACCTTGTGCTTCTTGACTTAAAGTTTTTTCATTAAAATCATATTCTTTACATGTATCAAGTAATACCTTTTGTGCAATTTGCAAAATTTCTTCTTGACGCTCTCTTAGTGGTGGTATATTAATAGGAATAGTATTAAGCCTATAATATAAATCTTGTCTGAATTCATTATCTGTAATCTTTTTTTCTATATGAGCATTAGTTGCACTAATAATTCTTACATCAATCTTTATACTTTTAGTACTTCCTAATCTTGTAATTTCTTTTTCTTGCAAGGCTCTTAATAATTTTGCTTGAATTTCATAAGGCATTTCACCTATTTCATCTAAAAACAAAGTGCCTTCATTAGCAAGCTCAAACAACCCTATTTTAGTAGTATTAGCATCGGTAAATGCACCTTTTTCAAAACCAAAAAGCTCACTTTCTATCAAATTTGATGGAATTGCTGCCATATTAATAGCCACAAAAGGTTTTTGTGCTCTTTTTGAATTTTTATGCACAAAATTTGCAAAAACTTCTTTACCTACCCCACTTTCTCCAAAAAAAAGCACACTTGCATCTGTCTTAGCAGCCTTAGTAGCCAATTTTAAACAATCTTCCAAAGCTTTAGAAGTGCCATAAAAATCTTGATTTTCTTCTTTTTTGATAATCTTTTTGTTTGTTTTTTTAGAAGTCTTTTCTTGAATTATTTTTGCGCGTTTTATCGCAGTTACTAAAGTATTAATATCAAATGGTTTTACTAGAAAATCTTTTACTCCAAGTCTTACTGCTTCTATGGCACGATTTAGCGTTGCATTACCTGTGATAATAATAAAATCATATTTATTCTCACAAGCTTGCACAAATTCAATACCATCCATACCCGGCATATTAATATCTGTAATAATCAAATCAACATCATCATTTAGTTTTTTTAAAGCTTCAGTTGCTGATTTATAAGATTTTATAGCAAATTCTTCATACTCACTCAAAGCAATTTCGAGTGATTTTCTCATATTTATATCATCTTCAACTATAACTAAATTCATTTCAAACCTTAAGCTAAAATACCCTTTTTAGGACCACTTTTACCATGACATTCTTTATATTTTTTACCACTACCGCAAGGACAAGGTGAATTTCTAGGTACTTTAGTAATTTGTGCTTCACCATTTTCATCAACACCACTTTCTGTGGTATTAGCTAAAAACTGCTCGTTTTGTTCGTGGCTTTTTTCTTCAAAATTTTGTGCTTCTTTTTGAGTGAAAACTACATTAAATAGTAATTTCAAACTATCAAATTTAACACGCTCAACAAGCTCCATGAAAAGATTATAACTTTCTTTTTTATATTCTACTAAAGGATCTTTTTGATTATAACTTCTTAAACCTATACCAGTTTTCAAAATATCCATTTGATATAAATGCTCTCTCCATAGATTATCCAAAATTTGAAGATATAGAATTCTTTCAATTCTTCTAGCTTCCTTATCTTCAATAATATTCATTTTATCTTTGTAAGCTTTTTCTAAAATTTCACTTAATTTATTTTCTACTTCAATTACACCTAAATCTTTAAAATCAGCTTCGCTAAGCTCAAGATTACACTCATAATTTACTTTTTGCTTTAAGCTTTCAAAATGCTTAACATCATCTTCAAGTTCTGCATTTAGATAAATTTGGCTTACTAAGTAATTACTATACTCAGCAATATTTTTTAAAATTTTATCTTGCAAGTCAAATTCTTCATCTAACAATTCATTTCTATAATTATAAATAGTCTTTCTTTGTTCATTTGCCACATCATCATATTCAAGCAAATGTTTTCTGCTCTCAAAATGCAAGCTTTCAACTTTTTTTTGCGCATTCTCAACAGCTCTTGTAACAATACGACTTTCTATATGCTCGCCCTCTTCTATACCCAATCTTTCCATGATATTTTTTATGCGATCACCACCAAAAATTCTCAAAAGATTATCCTCTAAACTTAAGTAAAATCTACTTACACCAGGATCACCTTGACGCCCTGCACGACCACGAAGTTGATTATCTATTCTTCTGCTTTCATGACGCTCAGTTCCTATAATATAAAGCCCGCCTAAAGCTCTTATTTCATCATCTATTTTTATATCAACCCCACGACCTGCCATATTAGTAGCTATAGTCACTGCACCTTTTTTACCTGCATCTTGGATAATCAAAGCTTCTTGCTCGTGATTTTTAGCATTAAGCACATGATGGGGAATGCGTTCTTTTACAAGCATATTATGAAATACTTCACTTCTTTCAATACTTGCAGTTCCCACTAAAACTGGCTGACCCTTTGCATTTGCTTTTTTTATCTCTTCAATAACTGCTTTAAATTTTTCTTCTTGAGTTTTATAAATCAAATCATCTTTATCTATTCTTGCAATTGGTATATTTGTAGGTATAGAAACTACATCTAAATTATAAATTTGAGAAAATTCCGTTGCCTCAGTTTGTGCAGTACCTGTCATGCCTGCTAACTTTTTATACATTCTAAAATAATTTTGGAAAGTAATATCTGCTAAAGTTTGACTTTCTTCCTGAATTTTTACCCCTTCTTTAGCTTCTAATGCTTGGTGTAAACCATCACTAAAGCGTCTTCCCTCGCTTAATCTTCCCGTGAATTCATCAACAATTACAACTTCTTTATCTCTTAATACATAATGCACATCTTTTTCAAATAAATTATGCGCTTTTAAAGCCTGATCAAGCTGATGGGCCAATATTGCATTATCTAAGCTATATAAATTTTCTACTCCAAATAATTTTTCAGCCTTAGAAATTCCAGCCTCTGTAATCATAATAGTTCTATTTTTCTCATCGACAACAAAATCACCACTTGGCAATTCTTGAGGAGTAGTAGCTGCTTGGCCTTTTTGCATTTGTTTTGCTACTTCATTTGCTTTAACATAGCCGTCTAAAGTTCTATTTGTAGGCCCACTTATAATAAGCGGAGTTCTTGCTTCATCTATTAAAATACTATCCACTTCATCAACTATAACAAAATTATGCTCTCTTTGTACTTTTTCAAGCTTTGAAAATTTCATGTTATCGCGTAAATAATCAAAGCCAAATTCATTATTTGTACCATAAGTTATATCACACTCATAAGCTTTTTTATGTGCCTCATCACTATTTTGTTCTGAAAGTATCACACCTACACTAAAACCTAAAAAATTATAAATAGCACTCATTTGCTCTGCATCTCTTTTAGCCAAATAATCATTTACGGTAACCACATGCACACCCTTACCACTCATAGCATTTAATACAACAGGTAAAGTTGCAACCAAGGTTTTACCTTCCCCAGTTTTCATTTCAGCAATTTTTCCATCATGTAAAACCATACCACCAATTAATTGCACATCAAAATGACGCATATTAAGAGTTCTTTTTCCTACTTCTCTAACTATCGCAAAAACATCATTCAATATTTGGTCTAAAGTTTGTTCTTCTTTTTGAATTTGTGTTTTAAATTCTATAAATACTTGTTTTAATTCATCATCGCTTAAATTTTGGTATTTTGATTCTAAAGCATTAATTTGTGCAACCCTCTTTAAATATTTTTTTACTTCTCGATCATTTTTTGTGCCAAATATTGCTTTAAATACACTAGAAAACATTTTTTTACCTTTAATTACAAAAATATATGCTAGATTATACCTTGAATTTAATTAGAACTATATAAAAAGTTTTGTTTGGATAAATTTTATATAATTTACAAAATTTTTAAAGGATAATTATGAGATATTTTATATTTTTAATGTTATTTGCTTGTAGTATTTTTGCTTTTGATATAAATTTTAAAAATTTTAGTAGTGATTTTGAACAAAAGGTGCAAAGCAATAATTCTTCACTAAATTATAAAGGAAATTTTATCATTACTCAAAATAAAGCCTTTTGGAATTATACTAAACCAAATAAAAAACAAATTTATATCAATCACAAAGAAGTTATTATCATAGAGCCTGAGTTAGAACAAGCCATTTATACTCAATTGCAAAATTTACCAAATCTTCAAGAAATTTTTAAAAATGCAAAATTAATATCTCATGAAAATTATGAAGCAAAATACAAAAATATCACATATAATATCAAACTAAAAAATGATAATCTTAGTAATATTTCTTATAAAGATGAGTTAGGAAATTTAGTTAGTATTTATTTTTATAATCAGAAATTTGATCAAAATATCAACGAAAATATTTTTATACCAAAAATCCCAAGCCATTTTGATATTATTCAATAATCAAAATGGTATTTCATTAAACAAATCTTGCTGTTCTTTACTTGGAGCTAACATTTGCATTTGAGTTTTTTCCATGGTTTTTAAAATCATATCCATAGTCTCTTTACTTGTGTTAGTATCTTGATTAAAACTTTTATTATCATCTTTATCATTGTTGTTTATTTGATCGGTATTTATATCTTTTGATTGAGTATTATTTTGATCCGTATTTTTTGCAACTTTGGAATTATCTTGAATTTCCTTTTGTTTGATAGTTTTTATTGTATTGTCATCTTTTTTTTCCAAATCATTTATAAAACGCTTAAATTCTTCCAAGTCAAACTTAGCTACCGAATTAATTTTTAAAATATAAATATTTTTAATTTGAGTTTTATATTTTTTATTACTAAATTTAAGCAAGGTTTCTTTAAAATTATTTTTACCAACTTCTGTAAATAAATCTTCATAAAAATAACTAGATACAATGGTATTTAAAGCATCTATAATTTTCTTTTGATCTAAATTTTCTCCTTCAAAATCTAAATTCATTTCAATTTTTTTTAAAGTATTATTTCCAACCTTTGAATATAAATCAGTTCTAAAATTTTCTATACTCAAGGAACTAGCATGGATATTAAAAAACATTAAAAGCAAAACTATAATCCATTTCATATTATCTCCTCATCTTCTTCTAAATCTATAAATTTTTCTTGTAAATAAAATTTTTTCACTTCTTTATCGGTTTTTAAAATTCTTAAAAAATAATCCTCAAAAGGCATTTTATAATTATATATGATTTTTAAATTACAAGGATTAATGGCCCTTGATAAACATACATATAATTGTCCTTTTTCAAAAATTCCATCAATATCACATATGAGCTTATTTATACTCATACCTTGAGATTTATGGATTGTTATAGCATAAGCTAGTTTTATAGGAAATTGAACAAATTTAGCTTTTATCTTAACTTCTAGTTTTTCATCTTTGTCTAACTCATACTCTTCTAAGGTATATTCATATGGTTTTAATTTCAATCTTTCACCATTATTTTTCTCTATCAGAATATATTCTTGCTCTTTATCTTTTATAAAATCTAAAACAATTCCTTGTTCTCCATTGTAATAATTTTCCTCTTTATTATTTACACAAAAAATAATCTTAGAACCTATTTTTAATTTTAACTCCTCTAAAGAATTTAATCCTTTAATCCACTGCTCATAAATTTTATCATCTAAAGTATAATCTAATTTTTCCATTCTTGATTTAAATATTTTTTCTTTACCTTGCAAAAGATTTAATTTTTTAGCATTTATACAATTAGCTTTTTTATTTGTAGCACACAATAAAGTATACTCATCCATATATTCAAGTAAATTTTTTGAACTAATTAACATTTTTTTAAAGAAATTTAGCATTTCTTCATTTACTTCACCCATTCTAAGAAAAAACAAATATTCATAAAATTGCTTATCTAAAGTTCTTTTTGTAATACTAAGTCTTAAATTAATAAATTTAAGATCATTCCAAGCTTGCGAAGAAAAAGCATATAAAGTATTTTGAAATAAAGTGCTTTGAATTTGATTTTCTCTATAATTAATCACAGGTGGAAGTTGAAAAAAATCTCCAACTAATAAAATTTTACCATTAAAACCACTTCTTGATAATCTATAATAAATCATTTCCATCAATGAAGCACTCACCATAGAGATTTCATCAATAACCAACAAATCACATTGCTTTAAAATTCTCTTTAATTTTTCTAGTTTATCCCTTTGCTTTCTATCTTCATAATATAACTCATCATAATTTTGACATCTTTTAAAAGCAAAAAAACTATGTAAAGTAACTCCTCCTATATTAAATGCACTTAATCCAGTAGAACCTAATACAACAACAATTCTACCTTGTTTTCTATATAATTTAACAAGTTCTGTAGTTAAGAATGATTTACCAACTCCAGCAGAACCACTTAGAAATATATTATTATCTTTTAAGAAAAAATCTAATTTATTTAACATCATCCTAATATTATATTATAATCTACTAAAACTCAACT